>NZ_LATC01000068.1:0-27378 GCF_001414075.1 Mycobacterium sp. UM_11
CAGATGTGTATAAGAGACAGTTCTTGTAGTCGCGCGGCATCACCTTGACGAAGTGGCGCTGTTGTCCGCGCCAGTCGGCCAGGATCCGCTGGCCTACCGCGGAATCCGTGGCGTCCACGTGCGCCTGGATGATGCCGTGCAGGAACTCGGCGTCGTCGGAGTCCAGCGTCTCCACATCGACCATCTCGATGTTGAGGTTGTCCGGCAATTGCTCGTCCGGGTCGTACACGTAGGCCACACCCCCTGACATCCCCGCGGCGAAGTTGCGGCCGGTTCGGCCCAGAATCACAACCCGACCACCCGTCATGTATTCGCATCCATGGTCACCGACACCCTCGACCACCGCGTGGGCGCCGGAGTTGCGGACCGCGAACCGTTCACCGACCACTCCGCGCAGGAAGGCCTCGCCGCTGGTCGCGCCGAACAGAATCACGTTGCCGCCGATAATGTTGTCCTCGGCCACGTAGTCCTGCGGGGCGTTGTCCGACGGCCGCACCACGATCCGCCCGCCCGAGAGGCCCTTGCCGACGTAGTCGTTGGCGTCGCCGTAAACCCGCAGGGTGATTCCCTTCGGCACGAACGCCCCGAAGCTGTTGCCCGCGGAGCCGTCGAAGGTGATATCGATGGTCCCGTCCGGAAGCCCCTGCCCGCCATAGGCTTTGGTCACCTCGTGGCCGAGCATGGTGCCCACCGTGCGGTTCACGTTGCTGATGGTGGTCGAGAAGCGCACCGGCTTGCCGGAATCGAGCGCCTCCCGGCTCATCACGATCAACTGCTGATCGAGCGCCTTGTCCAGGCCGTGGTCCTGACGGGAGCTGCAGTAGAGATCCTGGTTCATGAACGCCGACTCGGGCTCGTGCAGCACCGGCGCGAGATCCAGCTTGTGCGCCTTCCAGTGCGCGCGGGCCAGCGTGGTGTCCAGCGCCCCGACCTGGCCGACGGCCTCGTTGACGGTACGGAAACCCAACTGCGCCATGTATTCCCGAACCTCTTCTGCGATGAACATGAAGAAGTTTTCGATGAACTCGGGCTTGCCGGTGAACCGCTCCCGCAGCACCGGGTTCTGGGTGGCGACGCCGACCGGGCAGGTGTCGAGGTGACACACCCGCATCATGATGCAGCCCGCGACCACCAGCGGCGCGGTGGCGAAGCCGAATTCCTCGGCGCCGAGCAGTGCGGCGATCATCACGTCGCGACCCGTCTTGAGCTGGCCGTCCACCTGGACCACGATCCGGTCGCGTAAACCGTTGAGCAGCAACGTCTGTTGCGTCTCGGCCAGGCCCAGCTCCCACGGCGCGCCGGCGTGCTTCATCGACGTCAGCGGGGTCGCGCCCGTCCCGCCGTCGTGGCCGGAGATCAGCACCACGTCCGCGTGCGCCTTGGAGACGCCGGCCGCGACCGTGCCCACTCCGTTCTCGGAGACCAGCTTGACGTGCACGCGCGCGGCGGGGTTGGCGTTCTTGAGGTCGTGGATCAGCTGCGCGAGATCCTCGATGGAGTAGATGTCGTGGTGCGGCGGCGGCGAGATCAGGCCGACTCCCGGCGTGGAATGCCGAACCTCGGCGACCCACGGGTACACCTTGTGCCCGGGAAGCTGGCCGCCCTCACCGGGTTTGGCGCCCTGCGCCATCTTGATCTGGATGTCGGTGCAGTTCGTCAGGTAATGCGACGTGACACCGAAGCGCGCGGAGGCCACCTGCTTGATCGCGCTGCGGCGCCAATCCCCATCGGGATCGCGCTCGAAACGCTTGACGTCCTCGCCGCCCTCACCGCTGTTGGATCGTCCACCCAGCCGGTTCATCGCGATGGCCAGCGTCTCGTGCGCCTCGGCCGAGATCGAGCCGTAGCTCATGGCCCCGGTGGAGAAGCGCTTGACGATCTCGCTGGCGGGTTCGACCTCTTCCAGCGGAACGGGCGGCCGCACCCCGCCGCGGAACTTGAGCAGGCCGCGCAGTGAGGCCATCCGCTCGCTCTGGTCATCGACCAGGCGGGTGTAGTCCTTGAAGATCTTGTATTGGCCGGTGCGGGTCGAGTGCTGCAGCTTGAATACCGTCTCCGGGTTGAACAGGTGGTACTCACCCTCCCGGCGCCACTGGTATTCGCCGCCCACCTCGAGCTCGCGGTGCGCCCGCTCGTCGCGGCGGTCCAGGTAGGCCAGCCGGTGGCGGGCGGCGACGTCGGCGGCGATGTCCTCCAGGGTGATCCCGCCGATCGGGCAGCTCAACCCGGTGAAGTACTCGTCGAGCACGTCCTCTGACACGCCGACCGCCTGGAACAGCTGCGCGCCGGTGTAGGAGGCCAGGGTCGAAATGCCCATCTTGGACATCACTTTGAGCACGCCCTTGCCGGCGGCCTTCACGTAGTTATTCAGCGCCTTTTCGCGGTCGATACCGTCGATCGCGCCGCGGTCGAGCATGTCCTCGATCGACTCGAACGCCAGGTAGGGGTTGATCGCCGCCGCCCCGCACCCGATCAGCATCGCCATGTGGTGCACCTCGCGGGCGTCACCAGTCTCGACGACCAGGCCCACGTGCGTGCGCGTCCGGTCGCGCACCAAGTGGTGGTGCACTCCGGCGACCGCGAGCAGCGACGGGATGGGTGCCATCCGCTCGTCGGAGTGGCGGTCCGACAGAATGATGACCCGCGCACCGTCCTCGATCGCCGCCGACGCCTGCGCACGCACGTCGTCGAGCGCCGCGGCCAGGCCTGCGCCGCCCTCGGCGACCGGGTACAGGCAGCGAATCACCTTGGACCGCATGCCATGCGGGCGCCCGTTGACCTCGTCGTCGGGGTTGAGGTTGACCAGCTTGGCCAGCTCGTGGTTGCGCAGAATCGGCTGCTGCAAAGCGATCTGGTGACAGGACTGCTCGGTCGGCGTGAGCAGGTCGCGCTCCCCGCCGGTGGTGCCCTGCAAACTGGTCACCACCTCCTCGCGGATGGCGTCCAGCGGGGGGTTGGTCACCTGGGCGAAGAGCTGCTGGAAGTAGTCGTAGAGCATCCGCGGCCGCTGCGAGAGCACCGCGACCGGGGTGTCGGTGCCCATCGAGCCGAGCGGCTCGGCACCGGTACGCACCATGGGCGACACCAGCAGGTTGAGCTCCTCGTAGGTGTAGCCGAATGTCAGCTGGCGCTTGACGAGTCGATCGTGGGGCATCCGCACGTAGTCGCCCTGCGGCAGCTTCTCCAGGGGAACCAGGTTGCGGTCGAGCCACTCCTGGTACGGATGCTCGGCCGCGAGTTCGGCCTTGATCTCCTCGTCGGAGACGATGCGCCCCTGGGTGGTGTCCACCAGGAACATCCGGCCCGGCTGCAACCGCATCCGACGGACCACCTTGGCCGGGTCCAGGTCCAGCACACCGGCCTCGGAGGCCATCACCACCAGGCCGTCCTCGGTGACCCAGATCCGGGAGGGGCGCAAGCCATTTCGGTCAAGCACCGCACCCACGATGGTGCCGTCGGTGAACGTGATCGACGCGGGCCCGTCCCAGGGCTCCATCAGGGACGCGTGGAACTCGTAGAACGCCCGCCGCGCGGGGTCCATCGACTCGTTGCGCTCCCAGGCCTCCGGGATCATCATCAGCACCGCGTGGGCCAGGCTGCGGCCACCCAGGTGCAGCAGCTCGAGCGCCTCGTCGAAGCGCGCCGTGTCGGAGGCGCCCGGGGTACAGATGGGGAACAACTTCTCGACATCGGCTTCCGTGCCGAAGATGTCGGTCTTCATCAACGCCTCACGGGCCCGCATCCAGTTCTCGTTGCCGGTGACGGTGTTGATCTCGCCGTTGTGAGCCACCCGACGGAACGGATGGGCCAGCGGCCACGACGGGAAGGTGTTGGTGGAGAACCGCGAATGGACGATGCCCAGCGCGCTGGTCATCCGATCGTCTTGCAGGTCAAGGTAAAACGCCTTGAGCTGCGGGGTGGTCAGCATGCCCTTGTAGACCAGGGTCTGGCCGGAAAGGCTTGGGAAATAGACGGTTTCGCGGCCGGGCCCGTCCTGCCCGGGACCCTTGGTGCCGAGTTCGTGCTCGGCGCGCTTGCGGACCAGATAACAGCGGCGCTCCAGCGTCATGTCCGATGCGCCGGCCATGAAGACCTGCCGGAACGTCGGCATCGCGTCGCGGGACAGCGCGCCCAGCGACGAGTCGTCGATGGGCACGTTGCGCCAGCCGAGCACCGTCAGACCCTCGGCTTCGGCGATCTTCTCGACCGCGTCGCAGGCGGCCGCGGCGTCCTTGGACGACTGCGGCAAGAAGGCGATTCCCGTGGCATAGCTGCCCGGGGGCGGCAACTCGAAATCGACGACTTCGCGCAGGAAGGCGTCCGGGACCTGGATCAGGATGCCGGCGCCGTCACCGCTGCGCGGTTCGGCGCCTTGAGCACCGCGGTGTTCGAGGTTGAGCAGCGCGGTGATGGCCTGGTCCACGATGTCGCGGCTGCGACGGCCGTGCATATCGACGACCATGGCTACCCCGCACGAATCGTGCTCGAACGCGGGGTTGTATAACCCGACGCGCTTGGGCGTCATATGCACCTGACCCTTCAACTGAACGTTTGTCAGCGGCCGTTAACAGCTGCTCCCGAGGAGGTCGTACCCGAAGGTTGCGGGCTGTGATCCCTCGGTCTTGTCTCGATAGGCTGTCCCCCAGGTGGCGATGATCCTGTTAGGGATGCGTCCGTGCAGCGCTGAACGGTGGCCTGGAAACCGGTCTCGACAAGTCGTAAAACGATATGACAATACCCGCCTGACATGCCAACTTCGCCAAGTCTAACCGCCAGCTGGCAGCCCCGTAAATTCCGCGGCGGCCGACGGCCGGCAACCGTGCCGACATGCCGTTTTGGGGGTGCAATTCTCGTCACAGCCCCGCCGCTCACGCCGGCGCGGCGCGTGAACGGAAACCGCGTTGGGAGTTTGCTGCCAGAGCCACCTCGGATCGCCGCCGCGCTGCCGTCGGCCCGCATGACGGTGCTCAGCGGGTGGCCCCGGCCGCCGCGGCCGCGCCGCGTCAAGCGCTGCTAAGTTTGCACGGTATCGGTGCGCGCCCCGTGAGGAGATACTGGACCCGTACTGGTCCGCCTTCCGCGACGGCGGTTGGGCCGTGGCGCTTATCACTGGCCCCGGACGAACCCCACCAGCGCCGATCGATCACCCGGCACGCGAGGAGCCCATGAACGAGCGCGACGAATTCCTGAGGGACCGTCTGCAGCCGCCGCCCAGTGCCCCGGCGCCGCGCCCGCCCGGCCCCCCGCCGCGCAGTGCGCCGCCCCCGCCGCCCCCTGCCGTACCGCGCCCCGGACCGCGGCCGCCGTCACCTTTCCCGCCCCCCGCACGGCCACCGGCTCCTCCGCGGCGCCCGGCCCCGCCCCAGCAGCCGACCGCCGCGCCCCCTCCGCCGCCGCCTCCCGCGGCGGCGCCCCCGCGGGAGGCACCCGCGGCCGTACCCGCACGCGCCACGCTGAGGTTCGACGCGGCGCCCGAGCGCGGCTGGCGACGCATGCTCCGGCTGGTGACGTTCGGGCTCGTCAAGCTCGGCCCGTCGCCGGCGCAGCTGCAGGACGCCCAGTCCGAGGCGGCCATCCGGACCCGTCTCGTCGGCAACTACAAGGTCGGGGTCCTGGGCAAGGGCGGCGTCGGAAAGACGTCCGTGGCCGCCAGTGTCGGATCGCTGTTCGCCGAACTCCGACGGCAAGACCATGTCGTGGCGGTCGACGCCGACACCGCGTTCGGCCGGCTCAGCAGCCGGATCGACCCGCGGTCGACCGGATCGTTCTGGGAACTCACCGCCGACAAGAACCTGCAGTCCTTCGACGACATGGTCGCCCGGGTGGGGCGCAACTCCGCGGGCCTGCACGTTCTCGGCGGCGAGCCGGCGTCGGGCCCCCGACGTGTGCTCGACCCCGCGATCTACCGGGAAGCCGCGTTGCGCCTCGACCGCCATTTCGCGATCTCGGTCATCGACTGCGGGTCCACCATGGACGCGCCGGTCACCCAGGAGGTGCTGCGCGATCTGGATGCGCTGATAGTGGTCTCCTCGCCCTGGGCGGACGGGGCCTCCGCGGCGGCAAGGACCCTGGAGTGGCTGGCGGATCAGGGCTTCGAAACTCTGCTGCAGAACACCGTGGTGGTGCTCAACGATTCCGACGGCCACGCCGACAAGCGCACCCGGGCTTTGTTGGCCCGCGAGTTCACCGATCACGGCCGGCCGGTGATCCAGGTGCCCTACGACCCGCACCTGCGGCCGGGTGGGGTCATCGACGTGAGCAACGAGATGGCGCCGGCCACGCGGCGCAAGTTTCTCGAAGTCACGGCGACGATCGCCGGCTACTTCGCGGCGCGTCCCGACGATCGTCGGCCGAGTTAGGCGTTCTCGGTGAGCTTCCCGATCCGTGCGGACGGGTCGGCGATCGCCTCGATCTTGGCCACCCGGGAGTCGCGGATCGTCAGCACGATCACCGCGAAGAGTCGGCGGTCGGTGAACGCCAACAGCACGGGTTGCCCGACGGGGCCGCTGACCAGTGTCACGTCGGGCCACAGGTAGCGCAGCAGGTTGGTGGCCACCGCATCCGGCCCGTGGTTGATCTGCGGGGGCGGCGGCGGGTCGGCGAGGATCGTGCCCACTCCCCACACCGTCGGGTCCAGCACGGCGGCCAACCCGGTGAGGTCGCCGTTGGCGCATGCGGTGATGAACTTCTCGGTGACCAGCTGGTGCTCGGTCGATGCCACGGCGTTGGTTTTAGGTTGTGCGGCAACAAATTTCGCGCGCGCGCGGCGCGCCAGCTGGCGGCAGGTGCCGACCGGGCGACCCACGGTTTCCGAGATCGAGTCGAATGGGACGCCGAACACGTCGTGCAGCACGAAGGCGACCCGCTCCCCGGGACTGAGCCGGCGCAACACTTCCAGCAAGGCGGCGCGGATCTCGTCGTCGAGGGTGACCCGGTCGGCCGGATCGGAGCGCTGGGGAGCCGGGCGCTCTTGGACCTCGCCCGGACGTTCGTAACGGGCGCGAGCCGAACGCACCTGGTCGAGGCAGAGCCGGCTCGCCACCACGGTCAGCCAGCCCCTCACGTCCTCGATCTCGCTCGGCTCGGTCCGGGACAGTCGCAGGAAGGCTTCCTGCGCAACGTCTTCCGCGTCACCGACATCGCCGAGCATCTGGTAGGCGAGGTTGACCAGATACGGGCGGTGCTGACGCCAGGCCTCGGCGACCCGGTCAGATGATGGCGACTGGTTCATGACTCTTCGACGATCTGCTGCGGCAAAAAGTTACGCGTTCTCGGTTGTAACTTTCCCACCTTCGGTCCCGTCCTTGGAGCACCGCAAGAAATTCGAAAGAAAGGATCCACCCATGACGATCGTGGTAACCGGGGCGACCGGCAACGTCGGACGCCCTCTCGTGGCGGCGCTTGCCGCGGCCGGAGCGCCGGTACGGGCCGTCACCCGCTCGCCCGAGACTGCGGCGTTTCCCCCCGGAGTCGAACCGGTCAGGTCGGCGGCCGATGCGCTGCCCGGGGCGTCGGCGGTCTTCCTCAATTCCCGGGCACTGGGCGCGGACCTGGACGCGGTGGTGGCCCAGAGCGTGCGCGCCGGGGTCACCAAGCTGGTTGCGCTGTCGGCGATCAATGCCGACGACGACTTCTCCCGGCAGCCGTCCCGCGTCCGCGGTGACCGCAACAAGGAGGTCGAACAGCTCGCCGTCGACTCCGGGGTGCCGTGGGCGAGCCTGCGGCCGACGGTGTTCGCGACGAACTTCGCCGGCATGTGGGCGCCGCAGATCCGCCTCGGCGACGTAGTCCACGGACCGTACGCGGGGGCGTCGACGGCACCGATCGTCGAGAGCGACATCGCGGAGGTGGCGGCGCGGGCGCTGCTCACCGATGAGCTTGTCGGACAGCGGATCCCGCTGACCGGTCCGCAGGCCTTCACCAACTCCGAGCTGGCCGAGGCGTTCGGCGCCGCCCTGGGCCGGCCGCTGCAGTACCGCGAGATACCCAGCGCCGCCGTGCGCGAACGGTTCGTCGCGTTGGGGTTCCCGGCCGAGTTCGGCGACGCCTATATCGCCATGCTCGCCTCGACGCTCGAAGCCCCCGCCCTGGTCACCCACGACGTGGAGAAGATTCTGGGCCGGCCCGCGCTTCCCATCGGCCAGTGGGTCGCCGAGCACCGCGACTTGTTCGCCAGGCCGGAAGGGGCCTGAGATGTCACAACCCCGCCCACCGCGCTACCTCAAGCCGATGAACAAGGTGATGATGGCGGTGCAGCGGCTCGGGATCCCCACCGGCCCCGCCATGGTGCTGACGGTCCCCGGCCGCAAGTCGGGCCGGCCCCGCAGCACCCCGATGACGCCGTTCGAATTCCAGGGTGGCCTCTACGTTGTGGCCGGCTATCCCGGCGCCGACTGGGCGGCGAACGCCCGGGCGGCGGGGACCGGCACGCTCAGCCGGGGCCGACGATCACAGGAAGTCCGGATCGTCGAACTCTCCGCCGGTGAAGCGCGGCGGGTACTGCGGGAGTTCCCCGCCAAGGTCCCCGTCGGGGTGGCTTTCGCGAAGCGATCCGGAATGGTGCGTGACGGAACGGCCGACGAATTCGAAGCACTGGCGGGGCGGCTCGCCGTCTTCCGTTTCGAGCCGACGTAGCGGTCGTCGCCTGCTGCCCAGTCCCAAAGGGAATGCGGTGCAACGGCTTCCGTCGCTGCCCGGCCCGATGTCGGCGGCGGCCATGGACGGGCTAGGCGGACTTCGCGGTTTCGCGCACCGGGTACCCGTTGCGCTCGGCCAGGCCTCGCAACTGCCGCAGTGCGAACGCACGCGGGCGGCCCCCTTCGGGGATCACCACGCCGGCCCACAAGCCTTCCGCCCCGGGCGATTCGACGGCGTCACGCGCACACATCCAGCGGCGGGGGCACGCGCGGCACAGCGCGATGGCCTCGGCGTCGGGGGCGGTGGTCCAGCGGTCCGGATCCTGCGTGCAGGCGCCGAGCGGGATGTTGAAAAGGGGTGTTGCGGTCATGTCGCTAGTTCCTCCAGAAGCATTGCGTTCTGCGTCCTATGCTTCGCAACGGTATAGCACTAACCGCTGCAATGCAACAGTTTGATTCCAATACCGCAACGGCTGCTCCGAAACCGATGCCCCGGCGTGCGCGGAGGACGGCCCTCAGATTCGTCCCTTAAGGGTCGTGAACAGCTCTTTTACTTGCCCGCCGGTGCCCCTTCGACCAGGCGACCGGACGGTTACGTAACCGTAGCATTGAGTTGCTACCGGGTCGTGGAGCCGGGGTCGAGAGCGGCCGTGCCCGATGAAACCGTAGCGCCCGTGGGGGCCCGCGGGAGGGGCTGACGCCGAAGATTTGCCGTATGCGGCCGTCCTGCGTCGCATCGGTGTAGCGTCTCGACGCCGCACAACCGCGGCTGTGACTCAAAACGTAGCGAAGTGCGATAGAAATCGGCGCGGTGCGACGGTTAGACTTGCAGAGGCGGAAGGCCCGCCCCGCTGCCCTCCCTCGAGGAATAACCCAGATGCCCAGCGCCGAGTCGAGTACCGAGCTTGGTCTCCTGGTTGTGCGCAGCGGTACGACGTCGCATCGGATTGAGCCCGGACGGGGCGTCGTGACCATCGGCCGGGACGCCAAGGACGACGTTCGGATCGACAATCCCCAATTCTCGGCGGAACACCTGCACGCCGAACCGATCGATGGTTCATGGCGGATCGTCGACAAGGGCCCCAACGGCATGTTCGTCGACGGGCGACGCACGGACTCGGTGACGGTGACCAAGAAGACCACGGTCCGGCTCGGTGACCCCGCCGCCGGTGAGGTACTGACCTTTGAAATCGTCATGCCGCCGAATGCGGGTGCGCGCCCCGAACCGTCGGATAGCGGCGAACCGGATGCGGGCATGGCCCGCGCGGGTGCGGCCGCCGCCGCGCGCCGCCGCGAGCTCGGCATCAGCCAGCGCAGCCTGGCGGCCGACGGCATCATCAACGCGGGCGCGCTAATCGCCTTCGAAAAGGGCCGCAGTTGGCCGCGCGAACGCACCCAGGCCAAGCTCGAGCAGGTCTTGCAGTGGCCCGCCGGAACCATCGCGCGCATTCGGCGCGGGCAACCGGACGCCGGCGATGCGATCGCCGAGGACCCCGACATCGCCCCCGCGCCGGCGGAGGCCCCCCACTCGGATGCGCCGGCCTCGCTGATCGCGCAGGCGATCGTGGCCGCCGTGGACGGCTGCGGGCTGGCCATCGCGGCGTTGCCATCGGCGGACGACCCGGAGTTCACCGAGCGGGCGACGCCGATCCTCGCCGACCTCCGCCAGCTCGAGGCGATCGCCGTGCGGGCCACGCGGATCAGCCGCATCACGCCCGAACTGATCAAGGCGCTGGGCACGGTCCGCCGCCACTACGACGAATTGATGACGCTCGGCGCGACCGCTCCGGGGGCCCCGCTCGCGCAACGCCTCTATGCGGCCCGGCGCCGGGCGAATCTGTCGCCGCAGGAGACCGCCGAGGCCGCCGGTGTCACCGAGGAAATGATCGTGCGCGCGGAAGCCGACGAAGCGGTGCCGGCCGCGGTCGCCGATGCGATCGAAACGCTGATCAGTCACATCGGCTGAGCCGGCCGCAAAAATTCGTGCGCCGACCCCCGTCTGAGCGGGCTTAGGCTCAACGCAGCCGGGCGAGCCAAGCGCGGTGCGTGAGGAAGACAAGCCATGACGGACCTACAAGTCACAACGTCATATTTAGAGGAACTGGCAGCGAAGCACGACCTGTCCTCGGCCGACGTCCGCGCCGCGGCCGCGGTGACTTCCGGGATCGGCTCGACAATGTGGAGTAGCCACGGCGTTATCTGCGCGACCGCCAATATGGCGGTGGCCGAGGCTGAATCCGCCCGCAGCGCCGCGAACGCGGCCGTTGAATCGGTTGGCACCGAAATCGCCAAGAGGCTCCGCGCCGCGGGCGGTGCGTATGACGGCACCGACGAGCGGGCCGGCGAAAGTCTCGACGCACAAGTGCTTCCTCGTTGATGCCTGCACCAAAATCTAGGAGGCGCGGCAATGGCTAATTTGGCAGAGGGTGTCAAGCTTCTTACCGTCCTCGGCACGGCCGGCAAAGACCTCAGCGACATCGACTGGAACGGCCTGGGCGACAAGATCAGCTCCGTCGATTTCCGCGCGGGAGCCGGTGTGTTCTCGGATGTCGGGCGCCTGGCGCGCCAATTGGTCGAGAAATTCGGCAGCGAAAAAGTCAAAAAGCTGATGACCGAGGGGGTCGTTCCCGGAACGCCGATCATCGATTACACGATCTACGCCATCACCGCCCTGGAGCTGTTGGCCGGGTTCGGCACCCCCGACCGGGGCGACACCTTCGCGATCGGTGAGGGCAAGTTCGAGCTGATCCATGAAAGGTTGGCGTCTGCCTTTCCGGACGAGCGCTGGCGCGGCACCGGATCCGAGGCCTATGCCGCCCAGAACGCCGACCATCGCAGTCGCGCCGCGACGATGGCGGACTTGGACGCGATGATGGCGGACATCCTGAAAACCGAGGCGCACCAGGTCGTCAACCTGCGCCGGAATATGAAGACAACCAGGGACGGACTGACCGCGTGCATCGCGATTGCGCTGGCGCTCAAGGCGGTTCAGCCGGCCGACGTCGGCGAGGGCTTGTCGATCATGTTCCAACTGGTGGTATCAATGGCGGCTATCGCAGCGGTGGTCGCGTTCATCGGCGAGATGGTCGACGCGGCGCGCGACAACGCGGATCGCGTTGGCGAAGCCGTCGAGGGGTATCGCGCGGTGCAGGCGGGTGCGGTGCTACCCGATGGTCCGTTCAATTCGGCAGTCGTGACCCAAGCGGCGCAGGCCGGCAGGTTCCGGGCCGGCACTGGCGCCGAGTCCGGGGTTTCCCTCAATGTCGTTACGCCCGGCGCAACCACCGGTTCGGTGGAGGCACCCCCTCGCGTCCGCGGGCGAATTGATGAGGAAGAAATGTCCAACCACGGCGACGCAACCCCGGCGACGGCAATGCCTTCCGTGGCTCAGCTGATGGCAATCTCCGGCGGAGCGCAGAAGTCGCCCGGCCCGGCTTCAGGGCAGCGGGTCGCCAGCGTAGGTGGGCAAGCCAAGCAGGCCGCGCCGCCGGGAGAAGGGACTGCGCGCGCCGAAGCCGCCGAAGCGAGCGCCGGTGCCCAGGCCATCGCGACTGCGCCCGTCGAACGCATCGCGGCCGCGGCCGAGCGGGCCCAGAATCGCCGCGGTTAACCCGCCTCGTGGCAGCCGCCATTTCCTGGGAAGTCCTCTTTCTCCGAAGCCGTTGGCTAACTCGAAAATTCGTGCACGGACCCCGACTGGGCGGCGTTACGCTTAACGGGCGATGAATCACCGTGCAGGATTCACACGCCCCGAGGCATAACACGGAGGACCCCCAGGATGAGCATTTTCGCGCAAGCCACCAAGATCATCGGCACCCTGGCCGGAATTGCCGGCCTAGGCCAGCAGGGCGCCGGTTTGGGCCTGGGCTTGGGCGACGTTACCGGGGGCAGTTTCAGCGCTGAATACATTGCCGGCTCCGCGACCAGCTCGGCGGGCAGCCTCGGGGGCATCGGGGCTAGTCTCGCCAAGGCGCCGCTGGTGAACAAATACGATGCTTACGTACGGGGAAGTGCGCAGCGCTCGATTGATTTCAAAAACCGCATGTCGGGCGGGCGCTCCGGTAATCAAGCGGCGGTGAAAAAAGGAATCCAAGATTTCGGCAAGAGCGTAAGTCTCATCCAGTGGACCATCACGATCGTCGAGCTCTTGGAGCTGTTGACGGGGTTCGGCCCGCCTGATGAAGGGGCCGATCTGGAGAACGGGTCGCAGCAATTCGCCGAGCTTACCGAGCAACTGAAGGCGGCCCTGCCCAAAGACGGCTGGCAGGGCGAAGGTGCGGACGCCTACGCCGAACTGGGCACGCAGCTACAGGAAATCGCAGTGGCGATGGCCAAACTGGATACAGATTTGGCCACCCTGGTCAAAGACCAAGCCGAATGGGTCGTGCATATGCGTTTCGCCTTCGGATTATTGAAGGACGCGCTTTTCGTGGCCTTCGTCATCGAGATGGCCATGTTCATGGGAGTGCCGCCCGCCGGCCCGCTGGCCGCGAAAATCTTTGCGGGGACGGTCTGCGCGATTGGGATCGCGGCGGCTTTGGGCTTCCTCGGCAACTTGGCCTACTGGTCCGTCGAATACGGCAATAAGGCGAAGGCGCTGAGCGACCAATACACCGCGCTGGCCGCGGGGACGGTGCAGACCGGTTCGCCGGCGTCCGCGGTTGTGACGACATCGGAGGAGTCCTCGGTGTCCAGCTTCGAGGCCGTCTCCAACAGCATGTCCGGGATGTCCGGGGTGTCCCGGGTATCGGCCGCCCCCGCATCATCGACCGGTGCAGCTCATCGTTCCGACGACGAGCACGCCCAACCGGCGGCAGGGGTGAGCGCGGGCGCGGCTCCCGCCCCCGTTACGGCCGGCACACCCGCGAGCCCCGAGACACCCGAGGCGACGCAGCCGGCCGCGCCGACGGTCACGATGCCCACCGTGGCTCAATTGGCGCAAATGTCCGGGCAATCCTCCAAGCTTTCGAGCCAGCTGTCCCCGCACGAGGCCATGTTCAACCGGGCGATGGGTCCGCTGCAGCAGCTTGTGGAAACGGGCGAGTTGCAGAGCCAGGACGCGGCCGAAGAAATACAGGGCGAGGCGGAGGACGCCTGGGCGGGCGCAGGCGCGGGCAGCGCGGGGCGCGCACCTGTCGAGGTCGGAGCGGCCGGCGTCGACCAGGCGGGGGAATCGAGCCCGTTCGGGCGCCGGCTCTGACTCCGCGAGCTCCGTCCAGAACTGTTGTGAGCCAAGACAATAACGAAAGACAATTAGGAGACCACCCATGGCCGATGTAGTCGTCCAACCGGACCACCTAGCCAAACTGGCGACGAACCAGGACCAGGCGTCAACCCAGGCCGCTACCGCAGCGTCGGCGGCCGACAACATCGAGATCTCGACGTGGGTCAGCCACGGCGTGATCAGCGCGGCATCGAACCTTGCCTTCACCAAGGCCGCGGGTGCACGCAAGAGCACGGGTGACGCGATGAGCGCAGCCTCGAAGCAACTCGCCGAAAAGGTGCGCACGGCCAAGAGCGTCTACGCGAGCACTGACGACCAATCGGGCAAGAACATCGACAAGCAGGTGCTTGATCGCTGACCCCGGAATCGGCGCTGACCTCATCTCCACCTAGGCGGCCCAGGCCGCGGTAGCGTCGCGCGCATCCGGCCGAATAACCGTTCCTGTTGTTCCTACGGCGTTTACCGATTGTTAGCCGAATCCTTTGCGGGACGGGAAAATTCGCGCAGCGACCCCTCCCCTGACGGGGTTAGGCTCAATCTGTCGTTCTCAACATGAGTCCAACAACCGTCAGCGCGCGCGAAGGGGTGCACCGCCGTGAGTCGTCTTGCAGGTATCCACGATCTGGCCTACTGCTTCACGCGGCTGCAAGCCGGGGGCGGCGCCGCGTATTCGGGGGATTGGGTCGGACTCGGCGCGAACTTGGGCGCGCTCGCCGGCAAAGCGATGTGGTACGGCAGGAACCAGATCAAGGTCCTCGCCGACGCGTTGAAAACCCAAGGCACCAAGACCCTGCCGACGCCCACCGCAATCGTCGACGTTGCGATGGTGGCGATTTCGGCGGTCGACCTCCTCAACGGATTCTGGACCCCCGACAAGGGCGCCTCCTTCACCGGCGGCGCCGACAAATACGAAACCGTCTTCCTCTACCTCGCCGAGGCCGCCCCGGACCCGCGCGACTGGAGCGGTGACGCGGCGAAGGCCTATGCCGACGCGACCGCGGCCCTGCAGGCCCTCGTGCAGACGATGCAGGATCTCGACAAGAAGATGCAGACCCTCGTGGCCGACCAGGGGTCCGAGGTCGCCAAGGCCCACAACGCGATCGCCGTGACGCTGCTGGGTCTCGTCATCGCTCAGGGCATCGCCCTGGCCCTGTACCTGATCCCCGTCGTCGGCCACGAAATCTCGGCGGCTTGGCAGATCATCGCCGCGTTCGCGGCGTGCGCCACCGTCTTGGCCTTCGAGATGTTCACGCTGTCCAATTCCATGTCCCTGGCCCACCAGATCCACGCGGTCGCCCTTGAATACGGCGAGGTCGCCGAGAAGGCGATCCCCACCAGTTCGTTCGCCCGCATAGAGGTGACCGGGGCGGAGGAGACCAAGACCGGCGACTTCGCGGCCGTCTCGAACAGCCTGTCCGCCTTCTCCGCCGCACCGACCGTCGCCTCGTTGGCCGGCCTGGCGCCGGCGGCCGGTGACTCCCCGGAGGAGCGCGGCGTCCTGGGCGCGCTCAAGGGCGAGGGCGCCGCCGCCGTGGAGACGGCGCAGACGACGCCGGTGTGGATGCCGCCCGCGCTGAGCCAAGTCACTCAGGCCTCCGGTCAGCTCGCGCAGCCGATGAACTTCGCCAACCAGATGATGGGGCAGGTTCAGCAACTCGCCTCGACGGGTCAGCCGCGGCCGAGGATGGCGCCGGCCGCCGGCGAGGAGCCCGGCGACGGGGCGGCGTTGGGCACGGCCGGCGGGGAACGCGCGCCTGTCGACGGCGCCGGGGTCGGCACCGGCGCGGCGCCGGGGACCAGCCGGCCGCAGCGGGTCCTTTAAGCCTCGCGAGTGCGGCAAAAACCGCTACGAGTCAACGCAATAGCGAGTAAAAATATCCGTTGAGGAGATTCCAATGGCAATGCTGAAGGTCGACGAAAAGTATCTCGAGCAATTGGCGACTAAACAGGGGCAAGCGGCCACCAAGGCAGAAGAAGCGGCTTCGGCTGCGAGCAATACCGAAACCGCGGTGTGGGTGACGCACGGCGTCATCAGCGGAAGCTCCAATAGTGCATTTGTCACCGCCGAGAAACAGCGCCGCGGCGCGGGCCAGAACATTCGGCAGCACGCGTCGGACCTCGCCGCGAAGTTGCGCGTCGCCAAGCAAACGTACGAGGGCGTCGACGAAGACCTGAGCGCAAACCTCAACAAACAGATGCTCAGCTGATCATGTCCGGGCCGCTCACTACCGCCGGCCTCGTCGACGATGTCGTCGGCGTGGAGGTCACTGTCGACGGCATGCTGGTGATCGCCGACCGAATGCATCTGGTCGATTTCCCGACGACACTGGGCATCCGTCCGAACATCCCCCAGGAAGAGTTGCGAGACCGCGTCTGGGATCAGGTCCAGCGCGACCTCACCGCGCAAGGGGTGCTCGACCACCAGGGACAACCCCACCCGGCGGTGGCGGCGATGGTCGACACCCTGGGGAGGCCGGACCGCAGCCTGGAGGGCCGGTGGTGGCGGCGCGATCTCGGCGGCGTCATGGTCCGGTTTGCGGTGTGCCGCAAGGGCGAGCGCCACGTCATCGCCGCCCGCGACGGCGACCTGCTGGTCCTGCAGCTGGTGGCGCCTCAGATCGGCTTGGCCGGGATGGTGACCACGGTGCTCGGCCCCGCGACGCCCGCCGACGTCGAGCCGCTGACCGGCGTCGCCGCCGAGCTGGCCACCTGCACCACCCCGGCCCAGCTGGTTCAGCACGGCGCCGCGCCCGCGTCGGCGCGCCTCTACGCCGAGATCATCAGCGACCCGACCAGCTGGGTGGAGATCATCGCCAGCCAACGCCACCCCGGCGGCACCTCCACGCAGACCGACGTCGCCGCCGGTGTCCTGGACTCGGTGCACGGCCGGCTGGTCTCCCTCCCGCGCCGCGTCGGCGGTGAGCTGTACGGCAGCTTCCTGTCCGGCACCCAAGAAAATCTGCAGCGCACGCTGGACGGCCTCATGGAGTTCCTGCCGGCGGGTGCCTGGTTCGACCGAGCCGAAGCCTCCTACGGGGCATGACCCCGAGAGTTCAGAAAGAAGGAACCATGCCGCAATACGACGACCACGACGATCTGGCCGCCCTGGATTTCTCTGCCGTCGGGACCGGCTCCGACACCCTCGAAGAGTCGGACGCCCTGGACTTCTCGGCGCCTGACGGCGATGACGAGGAGTCGGCCGTCGATGCGCTGCACGACTACGCGCCGAGCGAGCCCGAGGACGCCGAAACCGACCTCGCCGCCATCGACTCCCAGACCGACGCGGATGCGGCGCCGGACGACGAAGAGTCGCCCGAGCTGTTCACGGTGACCAATCCGCCCGAAACGGTGTCGGTCTCGGCGCTGATGGACGGCAGAACGCAGCGCGTCGAACTGTCTCCCAAAGTGACGAGCATGACCGAGGCCGAACTCGCCGAAGAGATTCTCGTCATCGCCGACCTGGCACGGCAGAAGGGCCTGGCCGCCCAGCACGACTACCTGATGGAGGACGCCTCCCTCTCGGACACCATGCGCGAGATGGGAATGGACGGCAACGACGTCGTGCGTGACTTCATGGAGAACGGCATCGGGTTGATCACGCCGGAGCAGGCCGCCGCGGCGCAGGCGGAGGTGTTCGCGACCCGATACGCGACGGATAAATGACGGAGCATCTGGCCGGCCTGTTCGAAAGCGCGGTCGGCATGCTGCCCGTGTCGGAGGCACGCGCGCTGGATTTGTTCACCGAAATCACGAACTACGACGAGTCCGCCTGCGACGCGTGGATTGGCCGGATCCGGTGCGGCGACACCGAACGGGTGACGCTGTTTCGCGCCTGGTATTCGCGGACCCATTTCGGACAACTCGCCGGAGCCGCCCAGATTTCGATGAACGCCGTGGGCGCGCGGCTCGCCATCGGCGGCCTGTACGGCGACATCACCTACCCGGCCAACTCTCCGCTGGCGATCACCATGGGCTTCGCCGTAAGCGAAGCGGCGCAAGGCAATTACGCAGACGCCATGGAGGCCGTCGAGGACACCCCAACCGCCGGCGCCGAACACCTGCTGTCCTGGGTCAAGGCGGTGATCTACGGCGAGGCGGGCCGCTGGACCGACGTGATCGACGAAGTCAGGAACGCGAGCAGGTGGCCCGACGAATTCCTCGCCGCCGCCGCCGGCGTCGCACACGGTGTCGCCGCGGCTAACCTCGGCCTGTTCACCGAAGCCGAACGCCGGCTCACCGAGGCCAACGCCACCCCGGCGGGCGAGGCGTGCGCGCGGGCCATCGCCTGGTATCTGGCGATGACGCGCCGCAGCCAGGGCAACGAAGAAGCCGCGGTGGCGCTTCTGGAATGGCTCCAGACCACCCACCCGGAACCCAAAGTCACTGCCGCGCTGAAGGATCCGTCGTACCGCCTGACGACCACCAGCGCAGAACAGATCTCCGCCCGCACCGACCCGTGGGATGCCAATACCGTCGTGGCCGACACCTCGGGCCGCGACAAGCTGCTCGCGGAGGCGGAAGCCGAGCTGGAACGGCAAATCGGGCTCACCCGGGTCAAGGAACAGGTCGAGCGCTACCGGGCGGCCACCCAGATGGCCCGGGTCCGCGCCGCGCGCGGCATGAAGGTCGCGCAGCCGAGCAAGCACATGATCTTCACCGGGCCGCCCGGCACCGGCAAGACCACCATCGCCCGGGTGGTGGCCAACATCCTGGCCGGGCTGGGCGTCATCCCCGAACCGAAGCTCGTCGAGACCGCCCGCAAGGACTTCGTCGCCGAATACGAGGGCCAATCGGCGGTCAAGAGCACCAAGACCATCGACCGCGCCCTGGGCGGTGTGCTCTTCATCGACGAGGCCTACGCGCTGGTTCAGGCGCGTGACGGGCGGACCGACCCGTTCGGGCAGGAGGCGCTGGACACCTTGCTGGCGCGGATGGAGAACGACCGCGACCGGCTCGTGGTGATCATCGCGGGTTACAGCTCGGACATCGATCGGCTGCTGGAAACCAACGAGGGCCTGCGGTCCCGATTCGCTACCCGGATCGAATTCGACTCCTACTCTCCCGAAGAAATCCTTGAGATCGCGAAAGTCATTGCCACCGCCAATGACTCGTCGATGAGTGTGGAGGCGGCCGACAATCTACTGCAAGCGGCCAAGCTGCTCAGCCAGCAGACGGTGCGCGGCAAGGCCGCGCTCGACATCGCCGGCAACGGTCGTTACGCGCGCCAGCTGGTGGAGGCCGGCGAACAGTACCGCGACATCCGGCTGACCCGCTCAGGCGATTTCGAATCCCTCGACGAGGATCGCCTCCGCGAGATCAACGGCGAGGACATGGCCGAGGCGATCGCCGCGGTACACGGACGACTCAACATCACCGAGTGACTCATGGCGGGGTTCCGGCTAACCACCAAGGTTCAGGTCAGCGGCTGGCGCTTCCTGCTCCGGCGCCTCGAGCACGCCATCGTCCGGCGCGACACCCGGATGTTCGACGATCCGCTGCAGTTCTACAGCCGGTCGGTCGCGCTCGGCGTCCTGGTCTCGGTGCTGGTCGTGGTGGGCGCACTGGCGATGGCCTACTTCAAACCGCAGGGCAAGCTTGGCAGCGGCAACCTGTTCGTCGACCGCGCCACCAATCAGCTCTATCTGATGGTGTCGGGCCAGTTGCATCCCGTCTACAACCTGACCTCGGCGCGACTGGTGCTGGGCAACCCGGCCGAACCGAAGGCCGTTAAACCCGCCGAGCTCAACAGGTTTCCCAAGGGCCAGTCGATCGGCATCCCCGGCGCCCCGTACGCCACGCCGCTGTCGTCCGACTCCTCGTCGGTGTGGGCGCTGTGCGACACCGTCACCCAGGCGGAAAGCATCGCGCCCAGCCTGCAGACCTCGGTGGTCGCGATGCCGTTGCAAATCGAGCCCGGCGTCATCGACCCCATCCTTCCGCGTGAGGCGCTGCTGGCCTCTTATCAGGGCAAGGACTGGGTGGTGGACACCCACGGCCGGCACGCCACGGATTTGAGCGATCGCCCCATGACCTTCGCCGTCGGGATCCGCGGAACCGCCAAGCCCAGCCCGCTGTCCACCGCAATGTTCAACGCGCTGCCCGACGCCGGATCCTGGCAGTTGCCCCCCATCCCCGGCGCGGGTTCGCCCAACACGCTCGGGCTTCCCGAGCAGCTGGTGGTGGGGTCGATCCTGCAAATCCACGCGGAGTCGGGCCCGCGCTACTTCGTGGTGCTGCCCGACGGCGTCGCGCCGGTGAACGCCAATACCGCCGCCGCGCTGCGCGCCATCCAGTCCTACGGGCTGGTCGAGCCTCCCGCGATGGTGCCCAGCGAGATCGTCAAAATCCCTGAGGTGGTGTATAACTCGCCGCTGCCCGACGAACCGGTGAAGATCGTGTCGCGGCCCCAGGATCCCACCCTGTGCTGGACGTGGGAACGCAAGGCCGGTGATCAGGCACCGAAGACCACCGTCCTGACCGGGCGTCATCTACCGATACCGGCATCGGCGATGAGCTCGGGGATCAAGCAAATCCAGGGCCCGGCAACGGTTTACACCGATGGCGGCAAGTACGTGCAACTGCAGTCGCCCGACCCGCGGTACGGCGAGTCGCTGTACTACGTCGATCCGCAGGGGGTGCGCTACGGGCTGCCCGACGCCCAGACGGCTTCGTCGCTGGGCCTGACCGCGCCGAAGACCGCGCCCTGGGAGATCATTCGCCTGCTCGTCGACGGTCCGGTGCTGTCGAAAGAGGCTGCGCTACTGGAACACGACACGCTGCCGGCGGACCCGAACCCGCGCAAAGCCCCGGGAGGGCCGTCATGACGACCAAGAAGTTCACCCCCACGGTCATGCGCGGTCCGCGGCTCACACCCGGCGAGATCAGCCTGACACCGCCCGAAGACCTCGGGGTGGACATCCCGCCGTCGGGTGTGCAGAAGGCCCTTCCGTACGTGATGGGCGTCTGCATGCTCGGCATGATCGCGATCATGGTGGTCACCGGCACCCGGCAGCTCTCGCCCTACATGCTGATGATGCCGCTGATGATGATCATGATGTCGATGGGCATGATGGCCGGCCACGGTGGGGGCGGCAAGAAGGTGCCCGAGATCAACGCCGACCGTAAGGAGTACCTGCGCTACCTGGCCGGGCTCCGCCCCCGCGTGACGTCTTCGGCCAGCGCGCAGGTCGCGTTCTTTGGTTTCCACGCACCGCATCCCGACGATCTGACATCGCTCATCGGGACCCCGCGGCAGTGGTCCCGCCCAGCGAACGCCGACTTCTATGCCGCCACCCGCATCGGCATCGGTGACCAGCCGGCCGTCGACCGACTGATGAAGCCGTCCGCGGGCGGCGAACTCGCCGGGCCGACCGCGGCGCCGCAGCCATACCTCGAACCCGTCGCGAATATGTGGGTGGTCAAGTTCTTGCGCACCCACGGCCTCATCCACGACTGCCCGAAACTGGTGCAGCTGCGCACCTTTCCGACGATCGCGGTCGGTGGCGACCCGGCTGGCGCGGCCGGATTGCTGACCGCGATGGTCTGCCACCTGGCCGTCTTCCATCCACCCGACCTGCTGCAGATCCGCGTGCTCACCGAGAACCCGGACGATCCGGCTTGGTCGTGGCTGAAATGGCTTCCCCACGTCCAACATCCGACCGAGACCGATGCCGCCGGCCCCGTTCGGATGATCTACACCCGCCCGGACAACCTGTCCGACCTGGCCGCCCGCGGGCCCCACACCCCCGATTCGCTGCCCGGCGGCCCATACGTCGTGGTGGTGGACCTGACCGGGGGCAAGGCCGGGTTTCCGCCCGATGGCAGGGCCGGCGTCACGGTGATCACGCTGGGCAACCACCGCGGCTCGAATTACCGCATCAGGGTCGCCGACGACGGGACCGCCGATGACCGCCTGCCGGGACAGCAGTTCCGCCAGGTGACGTCCGTCGCCGACAGCATGTCGCCCGGCCAGGCCGCCCGCATCGCGCGGAAGTTGGCGGGCTGGTCCATCACCGGCACGGTGATCGACAAGAAGGGCACCGGCATCCAGAAGAAGGCGGCGACGGAATGGCACCAGCTGGTCGGCGCCCAAAGCGTCGAAGAGGTGGTGCCGAGCCGCTGGCGGATGTTCACCGACACCGACCGTGATCGGCTCAAGATCCCGTTCGGTCACGAACTCAAGACCGGCAACGTGATGTACCTCGACATCAAAGAGGGCGCCGAATTCGGCGCCGGGCCGCACGGCATGCTGATCGGGACCACGGGGTCGGGCAAGTCCGAGTTCTTGCGCACCCTCATCCTGTCCCTGGTGGCGATGCACCACCCGGACCAGGTGAATCTGCTGCTGACCGACTTCAAAGGCGGCTCAACGTTTTTGGGGATGGAGAAGCTTCCCCACACCGCCGCCGTGGTCACCAACATGGCCGAAGAGGCCGAACTGGTCAGCCGCATGGGCGAGGTGCTGACCGGCGAACTCGACCGCCGCCAGGGCATCCTGCGCCAGGCCGGCATCAAGGTCGGGGCGGCCGGAGCGCTCTCCGGGGTGGCCGAGTACGAGAAGTACCGCGAACGGGGCGCCGATCTGCCCCCGCTGCCAACGCTTTTCGTCGTCGTCGACGAGTTCGCCGAACTACTGCAAAGTCACCCGGACTTCATCGCGTTGTTCGACAGGATCTGCCGCGTCGGCCGGTCGCTGCGGGTGCACCTGCTGCTGGCCACCCAGTCACTGCAGACCGGCGGTGTGCGCATCGACAAACTGGAGCCGAACCTGACCTACCGCATCGCGCTGCGCACCACCAGTTCTCACGAGTCCAAGGCCGTGATCGGCACCCCGGAGGCGCAGTACATCACCAACAAGGAAAGCGGAGTCGGATTCCTGCGGGTGGGCATGGAAGACCCCGTCAAATTCAGCACCTTGTATACCGGCAACACCTACGTGCCGGCGGCTCGGGTGGAGACGAACGGTGAGGGCAATGGCGCCGCGCCCCACGTTGGTCCGAAAAAGGTTCGCATCCAACAGTTCACCGCCGGCCCGTTGGCGGAAGAGGTGACGGCGTAATGACGCGCGCCGGCGACAATGCAGAACTTGGTGATGTGGGGGTACCGCCCGCTCGCGGGGGAGAGGAGCGGCGCTCATGACTGTCGAATCGAAGGGCCGGGCGCTGCGCGAGGTGGTGCTCGAGCAGCTGTCCACCACCGAGTCGCGGGCGTACAAGATGTGGTTGCCCCCGCTCACCGACCCGACACCCGTGGACGAACTCATCGCCCAGGACGATCGCCAGCCCCTGCGATTCGCGCTCGGGATCATGGACGAACCGCGCATGCACCGGCAGGCGACCTGGGGGGTGGACGTGTCCGGCGCGGGCGGCAACATCGGCATCGGTGGCGCACCGCAGACCGGCAAGTCGACGCTGCTGCAAACGATGATGCTGTCGGCCGCCGCCACCCACTCACCGAGGCAGGTCCAGTTCTATTGCATCGACCTCGGCGGCGGTGGCCTCATCTATCTGGAAAACCTGCCGCACGTCGGTGGGGTGGCGACCCGATCGGAGCCCGACCGCGTCATGCGCGTGGTCGCGGAGGTGCAAGCCGTTCTGCGGCAACGGGAAGCGACCTTCAAAGAGCACCGTGTCGGTTCGATCGCCGCCTATCGGCAACTGCGCGAGGATCCGAACCAACCCGTCGCGGCCGACCCGTTCGGTGACGTTTTCCTGGTCATCGACGGGTGGCCGGCGTTCGTCAGTGAATTCCCCGATCTCGAGTCCCAAGTCCAGGACCTCGCCGCGCAGGGCCTGTCGTTCGGAGTCCACGTGGTGATCACCACGCCGCGCTGGACGGAACTGAAGTCACGAGTCCGTGACTACCTCGGCACCAAGATCGAATTCCGGCTCGGCGACGTCAACGACACCCAGATCGACCGGGCCACCCGGGAGATTCCGGCGAATCGGCCGGGCCGCGCGATGTCGTCGGAAAAGCACCACTTGATGATCGGTGTGCCCCGGTTCGACGGCGTGCACAGCGCCGACAACCTCGTGGAGGCGATGACCACCGCGGTGAATGAGGTTGCGGCCCAACACACGGAACAGGCTCCAAGGGTCCGGGTGCTGCCGGAGCGGATTTACCTCTACGAGCTCGACCCGAACCCCCCGGGGCCGGACTCCGACTACCGCACGCGCTGGACAATTCCGATCGGGCTGCGCGAGGCGGATCTGTCGGTAGCTCACGCGCACATGGACAGCACGCCGCATTTGTTGATATTCGGCGCCGCCAAAGCGGGCAAGACCCGTACCGCCCACGCCATCGCGCGCGCCATCTGTGCGCGTAACAGTCCACAACAGGTGCGGTTCATGCTCGCCGATTACCGCTCGGGGCTGTTGGATGCGGTGCCGCAGAGCCATCTGCTCGACGCCGGCGCGATCAACCGCAACAGCACGACGCTCGACGAGGCCATCAAAGCCTTGGCCTTCAACCTGCAGAAGCGGTTGCCGCCGGCCGACCTCACCACCGCACAATTGCGCGCCCGGTCGTGGTGGAGCGGATTCGATGTGGTTCTCCTTGTCGACGACTGGCACATGATTGTCGCGGCCTCCGGGGGGATACCGCCAATGGCGCCGCTGGCACCGTTATTGCCGGCCTCTTCGGACATCGGGTTGCACATCATTGTCACCTGCCAAATGAGCTCCGCTTACAAGGCGACTATGGACAAGTTCGTCGGGGCCGCGTACGGCGCGGGATCGCCCACCCTGTTCCTGTCGGGCGACAAGCAGGATTTCCCGTCGAGGGACATTCAGGTCAAGCGCAGGCCCCCTGGCCAGGCATTTTTCGTTACCCCGGAAGGAAAGGAGGTCATCCAAGCCGCCTACCTAGATCCCCCAGAAGAAGTGCACTCAGCACCTCCAGGAGGCGGTTACGATTATCCCAGCGCCCAGTAAGAAGCACTGGACCGCCGCCCGCTAAACGAGTCGAGACTGCGTCGTCGAAAGCGTTGTTTTGCCCCAATTGAATAGTTTATTGCGCGCGGAAGTACAGAAGAGGTTCGCAAATGCCAGAAATGACACTTGGCTCAACACTTGTCGATATTGGCCGGGCTTTGACCGCCAATAGCGTCCGGCATTTGGCGGGCTTGGCGTCCGGTACTGGTTTGCCCCTCGCGCGAAGCGCCTCGGGACGCTTCGCCGTACCGGCCGGCTTCGTGAGATAGCCCAAAAGCGAACGCAGACAAGGGGACTGGATAACCATGTTGTGGCACGCGATGCCACCGGAGCTGAACACCGCACGGCTGATGGCCGGAGCGGGTCCGGTGCCGATGCTGCAGGCCGCCGCCGGCTGGGAAGCGCTGGCGGGCGCCCTGGAGACGCAGGCGCTGGAGTTGTCCACCGCATTGGTTTCCCTCAAGGCGTCGTGGACCGGGATGAGCAGCGAACGCGCCATCGCGGCGACCATGCCGATGGTCGCCTGGCTGCAGACGGCCGCCCAGCAGGCTCAGCAGCGGGCGACGCGCGCCGCGGCCCAGGCCGCGGCGTACACCAAGGCGCTGGCGATGACGCCCTCGCTGCCGGAGATCGCGACCAACCACATCACCCACGCGGTTCTCACCGCCACGAATTTCCTTGGCATCAACATGGTGCCGATCGGACTGAACGAGACCGACTATTTCGTCCGCATGTGGAATCAGGCGGCGATCGTGATGGACGTCTACCAGATGGAGACCATCGCGAACACCACCTTCGAGCCGCTCCCGCCCATCAAGCCGATCCTGCAGCCGGCCGTGGGTGAGGCGGTGACCACCGCGGCCCTGGGCACGCTCTCGGCCGTCGGCTCCGAGGCCATTCCCGCCGCCATGCGCGCACTGTCGGAGGTCGAGGACGAGGTTCCCGAGACGCCGCCCGAGGTTGGGGTGCCGGTCGAGGAGCCGGCCATGCCGTTCCCGGGACAGGGGCAGCTGGGCGGCCCGATGCAGCAGCTGATGCAGCCGCTGCAGCAGCTCAGCTCGATGGCCGGCCAGAACGGCGGCATGGGCGACCACCCGCTCGGTGACAAGCTCGGTGACAAGCTCGGCGACCTGGCCGGGAAAGACCGGCAGCTGGGCCTGCTCGGGGCGAGCCCGCTCTCCACGCATCCCTTGGCGGGTGGATCGGGCCCGAGCGTCGGCATGGGCCTGATGCGCTCGGAAGCACTGCCCGGTGCGGGCGGAACCGCGCCCCGCACCTCGTTGATGAGCCAGTTGATCGACAAGCCGGCGCAGGTCACGGCGCCCGCCGGTGCGGGCGCCGGCTCGTCGGCCGCGGGAGGCGCGGCCCCCGTCGGGATGGGCAGCGCCGCCGCCGGTCAGTCGGCGCAGGCCGGCCGGCCGGGTCTGGCCTCCCCCGCGATGCTCGCCACGCGCCCGGACGAGGCCGACGACGTCGACTTCGAGCACGAGGACGACTGGTGAGCGCCCACAGAAAGAGACTTCCCGGCCGCCCGGGCCGGAAGACTTGCCATCACTTGGCGAGGACAGGAAACAGAGAAAGTAGTCCAGCATGGCAGAGATGAAGACCGATGCCGCTACCCTCAGCGCGGAGGCTAGCAACTTCGACAGGATCTCCGGTGAACTCCAGCGAGTCATCCAGACCGTGGAGTCGACCGGGGGCGAGTTGGCCGGCCACTGGCGCGGTCAAGCCGGCACCGCCGCGCAGCAGGCGTTGACGCGCTTCCACGAAGCGGGCCAGGCCCAGATCAAGGCGCTCAGCGAGATTTCGCAGAACATCCACGGCGCCGGCATCCAGTACTCCTCGGCCGACGAGGAACAAGCCAGTTCTCTGTCGTCGCAGATGAACTTCTGACCCCCATCACCCCCTCAGCAACACAAAGAAACGGAGCAACAATATGTCGGAACAGTCATGGAATTTCGCCGGGATCGAAGCGGGATCCAGCTCGATCGCGGGCGCCGTCCAGACCACGCAGGGTCTTCTCGACGAGGGCAAAAGTTCCCTCGCCAAGCTGGCCGAGGCGTGGGGCGGCAGCGGTTCGGAGGCCTACCAGCAGGTCCAGCGGAACTGGGACGAGACCTCCGCTGAGCTCAACGCCTCGTTGCAGGCGCTCTCGCAGCGCATCACCGAGGCCAGCCAGGCGATGGCTCAAACCGAATCCGGCGTCACGGGCATGTTCACGTAAGACGATGGCGAGCGGCGAAGCACGAGATTGGGCCACGTCGACCTAACGGGAGACCTAGGCTCGTCTCGTGCTTCCTCGCATGAACGAGTTTGACGAAAGGGTTTGATGGCGGCCGACTACGACCGGCTCTTCCAATCCCTCGAGGGAGTGGAAATTGCGGATGAGGCCACGGCGCAGACGGAGTTCGACGTCAATGCGCCGGTTTCGATGCCGCCCATCCCGCCCATCCCGCCCAAGCCCAACGGCCATACCCCGCCGATGCCGATCGACCTGGCCGAGCACTCCCCCTCGGCCCCAACCGAATCACCACCACCCCCGGTCGACTGGACCCAGCCGAGCGCACCACCCCGGCCCCCCATGCCC
>NZ_LATC01000069.1:0-27087 GCF_001414075.1 Mycobacterium sp. UM_11
GTAACGCGCGAGCTGGACAGGGGTCATGTCGGCCATCAGTGCCTCCGCGGTGGCGATTCCCCGCTCGGCCATTTCGGTTTTGACCGCGCCGGGTTCGACGACGACGACCCTGACGCCGAGATGGCCGATTTCGCGGCGCAGGGCATCGCTGACCGCCTCGAGAGCGAACTTGGAACCGGCGTATGCGCCGTAGGTCGGCAAGACGACCTTGCCGCCGACGGAACTTATGTTCACGACGGTGCCTTTGCTGGCTAACAGGGCCGGCAGCAGCGCCTGCGTCATCGCGATGTGTCCGAACAGGTTGACCTCGAATTGCTTGCGCCACTGCGCCATCGGCAACGTCTCCACCGGAGCGTTGATCGCGATGCCGGCGTTGTTGACGAGCGCGCGAAGGGGGCGACGCAGCGGATCATTCGCGACACGATCGGCAAGCGCGGCCACGTCCGACCCGACGGTGATGTCGAGGATGAGCGGTTCGATGCCTTCGGCGCGCAGCGCGTCGGCGTCGGCGTCGCGACGGACACCGGCAAGGACGTGGAAACCCCTGCGCGCCAACTCCTTCGCGGTCGCCGCGCCCATGCCCGTGGAGGCGCCCGTGACGACGATCAGCTCCCGGCGATCGATGCGATTGGAGGAATTCATGGTGGTCTCCGTCCGGGGTGCGGCACTTGAGTTGACGTTGTCAACTGAAGCTAGGCCTTCAAGTTGACATTGTCAACTCAAACCCGGGCTTATGCTCGGCGGGTGACGACACGCGCGGAAAGCGCCGCGGCCACCCGCCGTTCGCTGCTCGAGGCCGCGGGTGCCCTGCTGGACCTCGGCGGGGTCGAGGCGGTGACGCTGCGGGAGGTGGGGGCGCGGGCCGGTGTATCGCGGTCCGCGGCGTATCGCCACTTCGCCGACAAGGAATCGCTACTCGCCGTCGTGGCCACCAACGCGCTGAGCGAATTGGGGGATCTGCTCGAGGTTTTGGTGGCCAGTGACGATGCGCCCGAGGAGTCGTTGCGCTCCGGCCTGCTTTCGCTGATCGGGCTCGGCCGTGCCCGGCCGCATCTGTATCGGCTGATGTTCACCCCGCCGCCGGGGGACCCGACCGACGCGATGCGGGCGGCCGAACGCGCGCAGGATCTGTTCCTCGACATCGTGGGTCGCATCACCGGTCCCGAGCAGGCGCGGCGTTACGGCGCGCTGCTGTTGACCAGTGCCCACGGGATCACGGGTTTGGATTTGAGCGGGCACATGGATCTGGACAAGTGGCACACCAACGCCGAGGAGCTTGTGGACACCCTCATCTCGGTGTTGCCAAGAGCGTGATGAACGCCTGCGCGGCCGCGTCCACGCCGGCTTCGTCGTCGGTGGCCACCAGGTCCAACAGCAAGCCACGCGTGACCGCCAGCCCGAGCCGTGCCATCGCGCCGTCGTAGGGTACGCCGGCGGCGGCCGACTCGACCTCACGCAGCCAGCCGTCGACTGCGCCGGGAATCATTCGCGTGAACGGCTTTTCGCCCTGGGCGGCGCGCGAATAGCACTCGAAGAAGAGGCGCTCCAACTGGCGCAGCTCGGGGCGGCGAAGGTCGGCCCACATCGCGGCGAAGCCCTCGGCCGGGTCCATGGGTAACCCGGGCACCAATGCCATCTGGCGGCGCTCGGCCTCCTCGACGATCGCGATCAACAGGTCTTCGCGAGACCCGAAGTGGTGCAACAACATCCGATGACTGGTGCCGACCGCGGCGGCCACCTCGCGCAACGAACGGTTGCCGATGCCGTTCGCGGCGAACTCCTCGAACAGCGTTTCCAGTAGTTCGCGGCGCCGCTGCGCGTCAGGAGTGCGTGCCATCGGCGCGGCTGAGCTGCTCAGACCGGGCCTTGAGTCCCTGAGCCTCGAGCTCGAGGAATCGCTTGGTCTTATTGACCATCAGCCGACCGACCAGCGCGCCGAGCACGCCGCGCTGATCCAGCTGCTGGCGCACCAGGGTGCGGCCGCCGGGCAATCCGGTCACGTAGTGCCGGGCGCTCACCAGGACGCCGGGGGAGCGTTGCACCCAGGTCCAGGAGGCGCCCGGATCGATCTCGGTGACTTTCCAGATCAGCTTCGCCATGCCGGGCTGCTTGATCGCGAACCGCCTGCCGACCTCGAGCGCGTGCCCGTCCCGTCCGACCAGCGACGTCACCGACGCGGTCCACTCGGGCCAGCGCTCGACGTCGCTGAAGACGTCCCACACGAGCTGCGGCGGTGCATCGATCTCGACACTGTCTTCGGTAAACATGTACCAAATGGTACATCCAAAGTGACGCTTGGCAAGGCCTTCACCGCGCGGGGCGGGCCGAAGACTGATCGGACCGCCGGCGGGGCCACCGAGCGTGAACTGGCGGCGCAAATTCCGCCGGTTCTTCGCCGTCAGTGCACGCTCGACGACGCGGCCGACGCACGACACGCAAACACAACTTCTTGTGTTCCGCTCCCTTGTCGTACCCCAGGGGTAGTGTTTGAGTTCTAGTCGACTGCAGGCAAAAACCGCGTGTGAAGTGGGGTTCTGGTGACCGAAAACATGAAGCTGATTGACCGCGTTTCGGCGATCAACTGGAACCGGCTGCAGGACGAGAAGGACGCCGAGGTCTGGGACCGGCTGACCGGAAACTTCTGGTTGCCCGAGAAGGTGCCGGTGTCCAACGACCTCCCGTCGTGGGCGACGCTGACCCCGGGTGAGAAGCAGCTGACCATGCGGGTGTTCACCGGGCTGACGCTGCTGGACACCATCCAGGGCACGGTCGGCGCGGTCAGCCTGATCCCGGACGCGCTGACCCCGCACGAGGAAGCCGTCTACACCAACATCGCGTTCATGGAGTCGGTGCACGCGCGCAGCTACAGCAACATCTTCTCCACCCTGTGCTCGACGGCCGAGATCGACGACGCGTTCCGCTGGTCGGAGGAGAACCCGAACCTGCAGCGCAAGGCCGAGATCGTCATGCAGTACTACAAGGGCGACGAGCCGCTCAAGCGCAAGGTGGCCTCGACGCTGCTGGAGAGCTTTCTGTTCTATTCGGGCTTCTACCTGCCGATGTACTGGTCGAGCCGGGCGAAGCTGACCAACACCGCCGACATGATCCGGCTGATCATCCGCGACGAGGCCGTGCACGGTTACTACATCGGCTACAAGTACCAGCGTGGGCTGGCGCTGGTCGACGAGGACAAGCGCACCGAGCTCAAGGACTACACCTACGAGCTGCTGTTCGAGCTCTACGACAACGAGGTGGAGTACACCCAGGACCTCTACGACCAGGTCGGGCTGACCGAGGACGTCAAGAAGTTCCTGCGCTACAACGCCAACAAGGCGCTGATGAACCTCGGCTACGAGGCGCTGTTCCCGCGCGACGAGACCGACGTCAACCCGGCGATCCTGTCGGCGCTGTCGCCCAACGCCGACGAGAACCACGACTTCTTCTCCGGCTCGGGCTCGAGCTACGTGATCGGCAAGGCCGTCGTCACCGAGGACGAGGACTGGGACTTCTAGGCTCGCTAGCTCAGGAATCGGGCCGGCCGCACACGTCGGGGGGGAGGGACTGGGGCCGGCCCGATCCTCTATTCAGACACCGGCTGGGCCGATTTTCTTCCCGCGGGACCCTTGGCGCTTCCGGCGGGCGGCGGCACCCAGGCCCGTAGGACCTTGCGGCCGATCAATTGGCAACCGTGGGTGTTTGCCAATTGCTTTGCGGCCCTGGTGAATTCGCGATTGCTCACCACGACGCTGCGGGCGCATCCGTGGTGGCGGGCCCCGGAGACCACCTGCTGGACGGCGGCGACGCCGACCGCTTTGCCGTAGCGCTTGCATTGAACCGCCACCGAGTGGCCGTCCTTTTCGGCGATCAGGTCGACGCCGTAGTCCCCGACCGCCGGGGTGAACGTGACCCGCCAGCCCGCCCGGCGCAGGCGGGCGGCCACGTAGCCCTCGAACTCGACCCCGTCCATGGCGTCGACCGCCCGCAGGGTGGCGTCGGCGCGCCCCCCGCGCGGCCAGCGACGCCGCGTCGCCCAGCCGAACAGCGCCTCGACCAGCAGCAGCAGGTAGAACGTCGCGAATCCCATTCCGGGGCTGTGCTCGAGGACGCCGACGACCAGCGCACCCGCCAGGGGGAGGACGACGAGCGCCATGAGCACGCCTCGATGGTAAGGACCGGCGCCGACAACACCGCCCGCCGCCGCGCCCGGGGCCGACATGTTCGGGCAGTGAACGGCGTATGAATTGTGCGGACGGAGCGACGGGCCGGTAGCGCCGGTGCTGCCCGTGCCCTGACACTGTCCTGGTGACGAAAACCGCATCCTCGGACCACCGCCACCACTTCTTACGTTCCGTCATCCGGTGGCTGCAGGTCGGCTACCCCGACGGCGTCCCCGGCCCGGACCGCGTGCCGCTGATGGCCCTGCTGCGCAGCACGCCGCTGACCGACGACCAGATCCGCGAAGTGGTGCGTGGCATCACCGCGAAGGAAGGCTCCCCGGAGACGATCGATCACGCGATCGAGCGCGACGAGATCGCCGAATTCATCTCGGACATGACGCAATTCGACGCCGGCAAGGAAAACGTCATCCGGGTGGCCGCCACGCTGGCCGCGGCCGGATGGCCGCTGGCCGGCATCGACGTCAGCGAGGTCGTTCCGGACGACGAATTCGCCGAGGCCGCCGAGATCGCGGCCCGAGGCTCCGAGGCCGAAGAGGCCTCGGAGGTCGCGTCATAGCTTCGAGATGTCGATGACGAAGCGGTAGCGCACGTCGCTCGCCAGGACGCGCTCGTACGCCTCGTTGATGTAATCCGGGTCGATCAGCTCGATTTCGGGCGTCACATCGTGCTCGGCGCAGAAGTCCAGCATCTCCTGGGTTTCGGCGATCCCACCGATGTTGGACCCGGAAAGGCTGCGCCGGGCCAGCGCCAGCGCGAACGCCCCCACCTCCATCGGGTGCTCCGGGATGCCCAGCTCGACGAGGGTGCCGTCGACGTCAAGCAGGCTGAGGTAGTCGTTCAGGTTCAGGTTCGCCGACACGGTGTTGAGCATCAGGTCGAAGCTGCCGCGCAACTTCTTGAAGGTCTCGCGGTCGGCGGTCGCGTAGTAGTGCTTGGCGCCCAGCCGCAGCCCGTCTTCCATCTTCTTCAGCGACTGCGACAGCACCGTCACCTCGGCGCCCATCGCCGCACCGAGCTTGACGCCCATGTGGCCCAGGCCGCCGAGGCCGATGATCGCCAGCCGGGTGCCCTCGCCGGCATTCCAGTGCCGCAGCGGTGAGAACAGCGTGATCCCGGCGCACAGCAGCGGAGCGGCCTTGTCCAGCGGCAGCGAGTCGGGGATGCGGAGGACGAAGTTCTCGTCGACGACGATCGCCTGGCTGTAGCCGCCCTGCGTCGGCGTGCCGTCCTTGTCGGTGGAGTTGTAGGTGAAGGTCGCGCCGTTCTTGCAGTACTGCTCGAGGCCGTTCTGGCAGCTGCTGCAGTGACCGCAGGAGTTCACCATGCAGCCGACGCCGACGTGGTCGCCGACCTGGTACTTGGTGACCTCTGAGCCCACCGCGCTCACCACGCCGGCGATCTCGTGGCCTACGACCACCGGGTAGTTCGGCACGCCCCACTCGCCCTTGGCCGTGTGGATGTCGGAGTGGCAGATGCCGGCGAACTTGATGTCGATAGCCACGTCGTGCGGGCCGGGTTCACGGCGCTCGATGGTGGTCTTGGTCAGCGGTTCGGTAGCCGAGGTCGCGGCGTAGGCCGAAACAGTGCTCATGAATATCCCTCTTCGAAATGGTTCCGTCGGAAAAAGTTTAGCTAAGGTAATGTTCCCGGGCCACCGGAGGCGCTAGGGATCACATCAGGAGTGCGGGTACCCGCTCGCCGGCGCGCTAATTGATGGGCGCGTTGACCAGTCGGAGGTCGTCGACGATGCCGCGGGCCGCGATCAGGCCCTCGCCGGTTTGCCAGATCTCGTCGTTGACGATGTAGACGCGGTTGTCGTGGTTGGCCGACAGCTTGCGCCACGGGTTGCTGTCCAGCAGGGTCGCGGCGCGCTGGGCGGCCGCCGGTGACGAGCACGACACGTAGACGACGTCGGCGTCGGCGGCGGAGAAGTCCGGGTTCTTGGCCAGGTCGGCGTCGCTGGCGCCGATCTCGATGTACGGCTTGTCGGTGAACCGTTGGGCTGCCGGCCGGTCCACCCCGACGGCGCCGAGCACGCTGGCCGGGAAGTTGTTGGTGCCGTAGATCCGGACCGTGTCGATGGTCAGCTGCACGATGGAGGCCTGGAAATGGGAGGCGTCGTGCCGGGCGCCGACGTCGCCGGCCCGCTGCGAGAAACCGGTGAGCAGGGCGTCGGCCGCGCCGCCGCGCGCCGTCGCGGCGCCCACGCCCCGCACGTTGTCTTCCCATGCCGCGCCCGGCGCCGCGGTGAACACCGTCGGGGCGATCGCGGCCAGCTGCGAATACAGCTTCGGCGTCAGCCCCTGCGAACCGAGGATCAGGTCGGGGTGGGCCGCCGCGATCCCGGCCAGGTCCGGGTTGCTGCGGGTCCCGACGCCCGCGACGCCGCGCACCGCGCTGCCCAGGTAGGCGGGCTGGCTCGAGGACCCGTCCGGCAGCGCCGCGCCGACCACCCGCGACTGCAGGCCCAGCGCGCACAGCGTGTCGAGCTGGTCGCCGGACAGCACCACGATGCGCTGCGGCTCGGCGGGCACCTGCACCACGTCGGGATTGACGCCGGCGGCGTTGTGGGCCTGCCGCGTCTTCGGCCCCGGATCGGGCGCCGCGGCGTCCCGGGCGCACGATTCGTCCGGGCGGCGGTCGTTTCCGAGCACGCCGGCACCCGCGATCTGGGTGGTGGGGGTGACCAGTGAGGGGGTGGACGCCTTGCCGCCCGGTTTGCCGGATCCGCAACCGCTGCACGCGACGGCGACGGCGGCCGCCAGCGCGGCGGCCGCGCGCAGGTACGCGGGTCGGGTCACGCCGAAAAGCACGCGTCAGACGCTAACACCCGCCGCCGGCGCCCCCGGCGCGCCGAACCGACACGCCGCCCCGCCGACCCATTTACGACAGTTTGTAGGACCAGCCCTGACGTCGCCATGATCGGCGGTTAAGATTCGAGTCAGCTCTGTTTTTTGGGCCCCTGTCCTACTGTTTGGAGAAGCTGTTGACAGCCGAAGCGCCCCCCTTGGGAGAACTCGAGGCCGTTCGTCCGTACCCAGACCGGACCGGTCCCAAAGGGAACCTCGTCTACAAACTGGTAACGACCACCGATCACAAGATGATCGGCATCATGTACACGGTCACCTGCTTCGTCTTCTTCTTCATCGGCGGACTGATGGCCCTGTTGATGCGCACCGAGCTGGCCGCGCCGGGACTGCAGTTCCTGTCGAATGAGCAGTACAACCAGCTGTTCACCATGCACGGCACGATCATGCTGCTGCTGTACGCCACCCCGGTGGTGTTCGGCTTCGCCAACCTGGTGCTGCCGCTGCAGATCGGCGCGCCCGACGTGGCGTTCCCGCGGCTGAACGCCTTCTCGTTCTGGCTGTTCCTCTTCGGCGGTCTGACCGCGTCGGCCGGCTTCATCGTCCCGGGCGGCGCCGCGGACTTCGGCTGGACGGCCTACACGCCGCTGTCGGACGCGGTCCACTCGCCGGGAGCCGGCGGGGACCTGTGGATCACCGGCCTGATCGTCGCCGGTCTGGGCACCATCCTGGGTGCGGTCAACATGATCACCACCGTGGTGTGCATGCGCGCGCCCGGCATGACGATGTTCCGGATGCCGATCTTCACCTGGAACATCCTGGTGACGTCGATCCTGATCCTGATCGCGTTCCCGATCCTGACCGCCGCGCTGTTCGGGCTGGCCGCCGATCGACATCTAGGGGCCCATGTCTACGACGCGGCCAACGGCGGGGTTTTGCTGTGGCAGCACCTGTTCTGGTTCTTCGGCCATCCCGAGGTGTACATCATCGCGCTGCCGTTCTTCGGCATCATCACCGAGATCATCCCGGTGTTCTCCCGCAAGCCGGTATTCGGTTACACCACACTGGTTTACGCGACGCTGTCCATCGCCGCGTTGTCGGTCGCGGTGTGGGCGCACCACATGTTCGCCACCGGAGCCGTTCTGCTGCCGTTCTTTTCGTTCATGACCTATCTGATCGCCGTGCCGACCGGGATCAAGTTCTTCAACTGGATCGGCACGATGTGGAAAGGGCAAATCACCTTTGAGACCCCGATGCTGTTCTCGGTGGGCTTTTTGGTCACCTTCCTGCTGGGCGGTCTGACCGGGGTGATGCTGGCCAGCCCGCCGCTGGACTTCCACGTCACCGACACCTACTTCGTGGTCGCGCACTTCCACTACGTGCTGTTCGGGACGATCGTGTTCGCCACGTTTGCCGGCGTGTACTTCTGGTTCCCGAAGATGACCGGCCGGCTGCTGGACGAGCGGCTGGGCAAGCTGCACTTCTGGTTGACCTTCATCGGCTTCCACACCACCTTCCTGGTGCAGCACTGGCTGGGCGACATGGGCATGCCGCGCCGCTACGCCGACTACCTGCCCTCGGACGGCTTCCAGCCCTACAACATCGCCTCGACGGTCGGCGCCTTCATCCTGGGCGCGTCGATGTTCCCGTTCGTCTGGAACGTCTTCAAGAGCTGGCGCTACGGCGAGGTCGTGACCGTCGACGACCCCTGGGGCTACGGCAACTCCCTGGAATGGGCCACCAGCTGCCCGCCGCCGCGGCACAACTTCACCGAGCTGCCCCGGATCCGTTCGGAGCGCCCGGCTTTCGAGCTGCACTACCCGCACATGGTGGAGCGGCTGCGCGCCGAGGCGCACGTCGGGCGCCACGCCACGGCCCTCGAGTCACCGAAGGGCTTCGGTCCGCGGACCGAGCCCGATCGCTCGACGCCTGAACAGTAGCGGCGGTAGCCGCAGGTGAATTCACCACCGAAGGTGTCGGTACTGATCACCGTCACCGGCGTGGACCAACCGGGCGTCACCTCGGCCCTCTTCGAGGCCCTCTCCCGGCATGGCGTCGAGTTGCTCAACGTCGAACAGGTGGTGATCCGGCACCGCCTGACGCTCGGCGTGCTGGTGTGCTGCCCCGCCGACGTCGCCGACGGCGCCGACTTGCGTCGTGACGTCGAATCGGCGATTCGCGGGGTGGGCCTCGACGTCACCATCGAGCGCAGCGAGGACGTGCCGATCATCCGGGATCCCTCGACCCACACCATCTTCGTGCTGGGCCGGCCCATCACCGCCGGCGCGTTCGGCGCGGTGGCGCGGGTGTCCGCCGGCCTCGGCGTGAACATCGACCTGATTCGCGGGGTCTCCGACTACCCGGTGACCGGCCTCGAGCTGCGGGTCTCGGTGCCCCCGGGATCGGACGCCGCGCTGCGGACCGCCCTGAACCAGGTATCGGCCGAGGAGCGCATCGACGTCGCCGTCGAGGACTACACCCTGGAGCGGCGGGCCAAGCGGCTGATCGTGTTCGACGTGGACTCGACGCTGGTGCAGGGCGAGGTCATCGAGATGCTGGCCGCCCGGGCGGGCGCCGAGGGGAAGGTCGCCGCGATCACCGAGGCCGCCATGCGGGGCGAGCTGGATTTCGCGCAGTCCCTCGAACAGCGGGTGGCCACCCTGGCGGGGCTGCCGGCCAGCGTGATCGATGAGGTCGCCGAGCAACTCGAGTTGATGCCCGGCGCGCGGACGACTCTGCGGACGTTGCGGCGCTTGGGTTTTCACTGCGGCGTGGTTTCCGGCGGCTTCAGGGGCATCATCGAGCCGTTGGCCGAGGAGCTGATGCTGGACTACGTCGCGGCCAACGAGCTGGAGATCGTCGACGGCAAACTCACCGGGCGCGTCGTCGGCCCGATCATCGACCGCGCCGGCAAGGCCACCGCGCTGCGCGACTTCGCGGAGCGGGCCGGGGTGCCGATGGCGCAGACCGTCGCCGTCGGCGACGGCGCCAACGACATCGACATGCTGGCCGCGGCGGGGCTCGGGGTGGCCTTCAACGCCAAGCCGGCGTTGCGGGAGGTGGCCGACGCCTCGCTGAGCCACCCGTACCTGGACACCGTGCTGTTCCTGTTGGGCGTCACGCGCGGCGAAATCGAGGCCGCCGACGCGGTGACCGGCGAGGTGCGCCGGGTGGAAATCCCGCCCGAGGGGTAGCGATAGCTCCGGCGCGGCGTCGCCGCGAGCAGACAGAAACTCGCGTGATCTCAGCCACTTTCGTGCGATTTTGCGTCTGGTCGCCGGAGCGGCGACCCGGCAGGGATCGGACGGCCGCGGTACGGCACGATGAGCGGGTGCCCGCCGACCAAACGAACGAGGCAGCCGACCCCGATCTGCTGATCGATTTCAGGAACGTGTCGCTGCGGCGCGGCGGCAACTCCCTCGTCGGGCCGGTGGATTGGGCGGTCGAACTCGACGAGCGCTGGGTCATCATCGGCCCCAACGGGGCCGGCAAGACATCCCTGCTGCGCATCGCCGCGGCGGCCGAACACCCCTCGTCGGGCCTGGCCTTCGTGCTCGGCGAGCGGCTGGGCCGGGTGGACGTGTCGGAGTTGCGGTCCCGGATCGGGCTCAGCTCGTCGGCGCTCGCGCAGCGCGTGCCGACCGACGAGGTGGTGCGCGACTTGGTCGTGTCGGCCGGCTACGCGGTGCTGGGCCGGTGGCGGGAGCGCTACGAGGACGTCGACTACCGCCGGGCCATCGACATGCTGGAGAGCCTCGGCGCCGAGCATCTCGCGGACCGCACCTACGGAACGCTGTCGGAAGGCGAGCGCAAGCGGGTGTTGATCGCCCGCGCGCTGATGACGGACCCCGAGCTGCTGCTGCTCGACGAGCCCGCCGCGGGCCTGGACCTGGGCGGCCGCGAGGAGTTGGTGGCGCGGCTGGCCGACCTGGCGGCCGACCCCGACGCTCCCGCGCTGGTGCTGGTCACCCACCACGTCGAGGAGATCCCCCCGGGTTTCAGCCACTGCATGCTGCTGTCCGAGGGACAGGTGGTCGCCGCGGGGTTGCTGACCGACGTGCTGACCGGCGAGAACCTGTCCACCGCGTTCGGCCAGTCGATCGCCCTCGACGTCGTCGACGGGCGGTATTTCGCCCGCCGCGTCCGCACCCGCGCAGCGCACCGGAGGCAGCTATGACCTCAGCGACCGAAGAGGCCCCACTGGTCCCGCGCCCGGCGGCGACCGTGATGCTCGTCCGCGACGACCCGGCGGGCTCGGGAACCGGGCTAGCCGTCTTCCTGATGCGCCGCCACGCCAAGATGGAGTTCGCCGCGGGCACGATGGTGTTCCCCGGCGGCGGCGTCGACGACCGGGACCGCAACGCCGACATCGCGTGGGCCGGCCCGCCGCCGCAGTGGTGGGGGCAGCGTTTCGGCATCGAGCCCGACCTGGCCGAGGCGCTGGTGTGCGCGGCGGCCAGGGAGACCTTCGAGGAATCCGGAGTGCTGTTCGCGGGGCCGGCCGGCGACCCGGACGGGATCGTGGGGGACGCGTCGGTGTACGCCGACGCCCGCCGCGCGCTGGCCGACGGGACGCTGTCGTTCGCGGACTTCCTGCGCCGCGAGAACCTCGAGCTGCGTTCGGATCTGCTGCGGCCGTGGGCCAACTGGGTCACCCCGGAAGCCGAGCGCACCCGCCGCTACGACACCTACTTCTTTGTGGGCGCCCTGCCCGAGGGGCAGCGGGCCGACGGCGAGAACACCGAATCCGACCGTGCCGGCTGGACGACGCCCCAGGCGGCCATCGAAGACTTCTCGGCCGGCCGATGCTTCCTGCTGCCGCCGACGTGGACCCAGCTGGACTCGCTGGCCGGCCGGACCGTCGCGGAGGTGCTGTCCGTCGAGCGGCAGATCGTGCCGGTGCAGCCGCACCTGGAGATCCAGGGCGACAACTGGGTGTTCGAGTTCTTCGACTCCGACCGCTACCACCGGGCGCGCGAGGCCGGCGGGATGGGGTGGCGGCATTGAGCGAGTTCGTCAGCACGGTGGTCAGCGACGGCTCGCAGGACGCCGGGCTGGCCATGCTGCTGCTGTCGCGCCCGCCGACGAACGCGATGACCCGCCAGGTCTACCGGGAGATCGTGGCCGCGGCCGGCGAGCTGGGGGAGCGCGACGACGTGGCGGCCGTCATCTTGTTCGGCGGCCACGAGATCTTCTCCGCCGGTGACGACATGCCCGAGCTGCGCACGCTGACCGCGCCGGAGGCCGAGACGGCGGCCCGGGCCCGCCAGCAGGCCATCGAGGCCGTGGCGGGCATCCCCAAGCCGACCGTCGCCGCGATCACCGGGTACGCCCTGGGCGCGGGGCTCACGCTGGCCCTGGCCGCCGACTGGCGCGTCAGCGGCGACAACGTGAAGTTCGGCGCGACCGAGATCCTGGCCGGCCTCGTCCCGGGTGGCGACGGGATGGCCCGCCTGACCCGCGCGGCCGGGGCGAGCAAGGCCAAGGAACTGGTGTTCAGCGGCCGGTTCTTCGACGCCGAGGAGGCGCTGGCGCTTGGCCTGATCGACGAGATGGTGGCCCCCGACGACGTGTACGACGCGGCGGCGGGGTGGGCGCGCCGCTTCCTCGAGGGCCCCCGGGCCGCGCTGGCCGCCGCGAAGGCGGGCATCAACGACGTGTTCGAGCTGGATTCCGGTGATCGGGGCGCGGCCGAGCGGCGCCGTTACGTCGAGGTGTTCGCCGCTGGTCAGACCGGCGAAGAGGACTCCGGATCCGCCGCCCGTTAGGCTGCCCTGCATGACGACGAGTTCGACGGACGCCGTGCCCAACCCCCATGCCACGGCCGAGCAGGTGGAGGCGGCCAGGCACGACAGCAAGCTGGCCCAGGTGCTCTACCACGATTGGGAAGCCGAGTCCTACGACGAGAAGTGGTCGATCTCGTATGACCAGCGCTGCGTGGATTATGCCCGGGACTGCTTCGACGCGATCGTGCCCGACGAGGTCCTGCGCGAGCTGCCCTACGACCGGGCCCTCGAATTGGGCTGCGGCACAGGCTTTTTCCTGCTCAACCTGATCCAGTCCGGGGTGGCCCGGCGCGGGTCGGTCACCGACCTGTCACCCGGGATGGTCAAGGTCGCCACCCGCAACGGCCAGTCGCTGGGACTGGACATCGACGGCCGGGTCGCGGACGCCGAGGGAATTCCTTACGACGACAACACCTTTGACCTGGTGGTCGGGCACGCCGTGCTGCACCACATCCCCGACGTCGAGCTCGCGCTGCGGGAGGTGGTCCGGGTGCTGCGGCCCGGCGGCCGGTTCGTGTTCGCCGGCGAGCCGACCACGGTCGGCGACACCTACGCCCGCATGTTGTCCACCCTGACCTGGCGCGTCGCGACGAACGTCACCAAGCTGCCCGGTCTGGACGGCTGGCGGCGGCCGCAGGCCGAGCTCGACGAATCCTCGCGCGCCGCGGCGCTGGAGGCCGTCGTCGACCTGCACACGTTCACGCCGGGCGACCTGGAGCGGTTGGCCGGCAACGCCGGTGCGACCGAAGTGCAAACGGCCACCGTGGAATTCACCGCCGCCATGCTGGGCTGGCCGCTGCGCACGTTCGAATGCGCGGTGCCGCCGGGGCGACTGGGCTGGGGCTGGGCGAAGTTCGCGTTCAACAGCTGGAAGGCGCTGAGTTGGCTGGACGCCAACGTCATGCGGCACCTGGCGCCGAAGGGCTGGTTCTACAACGTGATGATCACCGGGGTCAAGCCCTCCTGAGTGACGGCCTGGTTTTCGGCGCCGAGGACGTCCGTTATCTGCGGTCGCAACCGGGTGCCGCCGCGCTGGCCGCCGTCTCCGCACTCGCGCTGACCGACGCGACCCGGGTCGCCGACATCGCGGCCGCGCGAGCCCACTTCGGCGACCGGACGGCCGTGTTGGTGGAGACGACGCTGCTGCGCCGCCGCGCCGCCGAGAAGCTCGGTGAGCTGGGCGCCGAGATCTCGAATTGGTTGTTCACCGACGAGGCGCTGCAGCAGGCGACCGCGGCCCCGGTGGCGATGCATCGGGCCCGCCGGCTCGCCGAGGCCGGTGTCGTCGTGCACGACGCGACCTGTTCGATCGGCACCGAGTTGGCCGCCCTGCGGTGCGCCGGCGTTCGTGCGGTGGGCAGCGACCTCGACTGGGTCCGGCTGGCGATGGCGCGGCACAACCTGGGGGAGGCGGCCCCGCTCTGCCGCGCCGACGCGCTGGCGCCGGTGACCCGCGGCACCGCGGTGCTCGTAGACCCGGCGCGCCGTGCCGGCGGGCGGCGCCGCTTCCGCATCGACGACTACCGGCCGGGCCTGGGCGCCTTGGTCGACACCTACCGAAGCCGCGACCTCGTCGTAAAGTGCGCTCCCGGAATAGATTTCGACGACGTGGACCGCCTCGGCTTCGACGGCGAGATCGAGGTGACATCCCATCGCGGCTCGGTGCGGGAAGCGTGCCTGTGGTCGGCCGGACTGGCGCAGCGGGGCGTCCGCCGGCGGGCGACGGTCCTCGATCGCGGCGAGCAGATCACCGACACCGACCCCGACGACTGCCCGGTGCGACCGGTGGGGCGATGGATCGTCGACCCCGACGGCGCGGTGGTCCGGGCGGGGCTGGTGCGCCACTACGGCGCGCGCCACGGACTCTGGCAACTCGACCCCGACATCGCCTACCTGTCGGGCGATCAGCTGCCGCCCGGGGTCCGGGGCTTCGAGGTGCTCGAGCAACTGGCGTTCGACGAGCGGCGGCTGCGCCAGGCGTTGTCGGCGCTGGACTGCGGGACGCTGGAGGTTCTGGTGCGTGGCGTGCCGGTCGACCCCGACGCGCTGCGGCGCCGGATGCGGCTGCGCGGTGGCCGGGCCCTGTCGGTGGTCATCACCCGCATCGGGCCGCGGGCCGGCGGTCGCGCGGCGGCGTTCGTCTGCCGTCCCTCGCGATAGCGCCCGGTAGGCTGGTGCGACGCTCTGCCAGGCGTCCAGCCCCGCCTAACCTGCAAGGACAACGGAAGAATGCGTTTTCTGATAGCGGCCGTGGTGCTCGCATCGGCGGCCCTGTTGGGTTGGCCGGCGGCCGCCGCGCCACCGTCGTGTGCCGGCGTCGGCGGCACCCTCGAGGACGGTCAGATGTGCCGCGTGCGCGCCACCGGTCCCACCTACACGCTCAACCTGGCGTTTCCCGCCGACTATCCCGACGAGCAGGCGCTGATCGACTACGTCACGCAGAACCGGGACGGTTTCGTCAACGTCGCCCAGAGTTCCGGGTCGCGCGATCAGCCCTACCAGCTGGAGGCCACCACCGAGCAACGCAGTTCCGGCCAGCCGCCGCACAACACCCGCGGCGTGGTGCTCAAGTTCTTCCAGGACCTCGGCGGGGCGCACCCGTCGATCTGGTACAAGGCGTTCAACTACAACCTCGGCACGAAGCAGCCCATCACCTTCGACACCTTGTTCGCGCCGGGCACCACGCCGCTGGACAGCGTCTTTCCGATCGTGCAGCGCGACCTTGAACACCAAACCCCGTTGGGCGCAGCGATTCTGCCGTCGACCGGGCACGACCCGACGCACTATCAAAACTTCGCCATCACCGACGACGAGCTGATCTTCTACTTCGCGCCCGGTGAGATCCTGCCGGCCTTTGCCGGGCCGGTTCAGGCGCGGGTGCCGCGCAACGCCGTCCCGCCGCTGGCGGTCTAAACCGGGCCGGCCAACGTCTCCATCGCCGCGGCGCCGACCGCCAGCGCCACCTGCGCGACGCAGCCGAGCAGCGGGACGAAGAAGGCGGTCCGGCGCTTGGCCAGGCGGCGGATCGCGACGACCAGCGCAATGACGACGAGGACGACGCCGCCGCCGATCCCCAACACCATCGCGCGGTCGATCCACGCCGGGTCGCCGCACTTTTGGGTGCCGCACGGGTCGGTGCCCATGACGAACAGGCCCAGTAGGCCAACGGTGACCGCGACCAGGAAAGCCTGGGTGGCGAGCAGCAGCACGGTGGCGATGCGGTCGGCCGTCGGATTGCGCTGCCCCTTTTGGGAGTAGGCGTTGATGGCGGCCTGCATCTCGTCGTCGTCGGTGGGCATGGGCCCAGTATGGCCGCCCCTACTCGGGCGCGAAGCCGTAGACCTGGCCGTCGCTGGTCGCGGCCACCACGCGGCGGTCGGCGCCGACCGCGATCCCGACGGGATAGCCGGTGGCCGCCGGAAGGGGATAGCTGCCCTGGGTGTGGCCCGTGCCGGGGTCGAACACCAGTAGGGACATGCCGGGTGCGCCGTTCGCCCCCGGGCCGCTGACCACGCTGTAGCCGACGCCCGCACCGGCCAGGCTCGACGACGACAGCGGGACGACGTCGTCGCGCCGCCACGCCGCATCGGCGTGATCGCCCGCGTCCTTGAACGCGGCCAACCGGGTGTCGGGGCCGCCGCCCGACACGACGAGGCCCTCGGGCGTGACCGCGGGCGGCGTCTGCGCCAGAAATCCCAGCGGCACCGACCACTTCACTTTCCCGTCGGCGGCATGCAGCGCCCACAGTCGTTCGTCGCGGCCGTTGACGTAGACGGTCGACCCGTCGGCGGACAACACCGGGCTGGCGATGACACCGGCGGCGACGACGTCGCTGGTCCACTCCCGCGACAGCAGCGGCGTCTGGCCGGGGTGATACTTCAGCCCGACCAGCCCGGCGGTCGGCGCGCCCGGCTGCCACACGCCCAGCACCGCCATCTGGCTGGCCGCGGAGAAGGCCGGCGCGGCGGCCACCGGGCAGCCCTGCCGGGCCGGCGCGCAATCCGCCAGGCCCCGCGTCGCGTCGGTGGGATCGACGCCCTCCACCAGATCCATCGGGCTGCCGGCCACCGCGCCGCGGTGCGCCTCGAAGACCAGCACCTGGCCCAGGTGCGTCGCGGCGAGCAGCTGCCCGTGACCGAGAAACCTTGGCGTCAAAGGCATTCCGATCACCGGCTGTCGCCAGCGCGTCCACTGCGTGACCGGGAAGGAGAGGAAGGCGCCCGGCTGACCGACGTAGACGTTGTCGAACCCGTCGAACAGGGGACCCGCGAAGCCGCCGCCCTGGAACAGCCGCACGCACCAGCGTTGCCGGCCGTTGTTGTCGTTCTCCCATTCCATCAGCGAGCACCCGGCCGGGGTCTGCGCGTTGAGGGCCAGGTAGCCGCGCGCGCTGAGCGCCGGGCCCGCCGCCAGGCTGCCCTTGACCGAGCGCGTCCACCGCAACGACAGCTTGGTGGCGCCGCCGGTGGGCGTGTAGCTGCTGTTGGCCGCGTCGGCGTATTGCGCGGGCCAGCCCTGCGACGGCGCCGCGTCCACCCACGAATCGGTGTTGCCGCAACCGGCGAGCCCGCCGGACAGCGCGGCCGCGAACACCACAGACGACCAGCGCCGAAGTTGTCGGGCAAGCACCTCGAAGTCCAAATCCTTCCGCGCCGCGGGCAGCGATCGAGTACAGGTGAGGGTAACCCGTGGCGGTTCGCGTGCCGGTGATTGCCCGCGTTAGGCTGTCCGGCTGTGACGAGCATGTGGGGTGCACCGGTCCATCGCCGCTGGCGTGGATCGAACCTGCGGGACCCGCGCCAGGCCAAGTTCCTCACGCTGGCCTCGCTGAAATGGGTGCTGCGCAACCGCGCGTACACGCCGTGGTACCTGGTGCGCTACTGGCGGCTGCTGAAGTTCAAGCTCGCCAACCCGCACATCATCACCCGCGGGATGGTGTTCTTGGGCAAGGGCGTGGAGATCCACGCGACGCCCGAACTGGCGCAGCTGGAGATCGGCCGGTGGGTGCACATCGGCGACAAGAACACCATCCGTGCCCACGAAGGCTCGCTGCGGTTCGGCGACAAGGTGGTGTTGGGCCGCGACAACGTCATCAACGCCTACCTCGACATCGAGCTCGGCGACTCGGTGCTGATGGCCGACTGGTGCTACGTCTGCGACTTCGATCACCGCATGGACAACATCAACCTGCCGATCAAAGACCAGGGCATCGTGAAGTCGCCGGTGCGGATCGGGCCGGACACCTGGGTGGGGGTGAAGGTGACGGTGCTGCGCGGCACGGCGATCGGCCGGGGCTGCGTGCTGGGCTCACACGCGGTGGTCCGCGGGGTCATCCCCGACTACTCGATCGCGGTCGGTGCGCCGGCCAAGGTGGTCAAGAACCGTCAGCTGGCCTGGGAGAGTTCGGCCGCGCAGCGGGCCGAGCTGGCGGCGGCGCTGGCCGACATCGAGCGAAAGAAGGCCGCTCGCTAGTTGTGACCCGCGGCCAGCACCGCTAGCTCGCGGGTTCGGGGTGGTCGTCCACCTTGAAGTCGAAGTTGACGTCGCCCGCGTCCACGTCGGTGACGGTCACCGCGATGCCGTATTTGTCGGTGCCGTCGACGAGTTGGCACCGCAGCGTCGCGCCCTGGACGCCCTTCAGGTTGTCGGGGCAGGTCACCGAGTCGGGCTTCCTGCCGACCTGCTGGGCCAGCTTGTTGCTGATGATGCTGGCGACCTGGTTCTTGTCGACCGTCTCGACCATGTCGAACTTGACGTCGTTGCCGTTCACGCTCGTCACGGTCACATTGACGTTGAACGTCTGGTTCTTGACCTTCATCTCGCAATTCAGTTGCGCCCCAACCTTGGCGGGCAGATCATTCGGGCAGTTCACCGAATCGGGCTTGTTGCCCGCGGCGTCGGTCAACTTCGAGGTGATCTGGCCCGCGACATCGCTCTTGCTGACCGAGTGCGAGGAGCCGACGGAGCACGAACAGGCGTTCACGCCCGCCAGCAATCCCGCTGCGGCACCGGAGATCAGCAACGTCCGAACGATGGGGTGTGACATCAGCGCCTCCCGAGCGGCTCAACAACGACGAATCGGCTGATAATCGCACGCAAAAACGGCTTCGCGTAGGCGATTGAGCAAACATTCACGCAAGCGACAATTCGCCGCGGAGCCGCGATCAGATGCTCTGGTAGCGACGCAGCGCTTCGGCGCGCTCGGCGCCGTGATCGACGATCGGGGCCGGGTAGCCCGCCGGCCGTTCGCTTTTGCGCAGGTGCGCATCGTCGACCGGGCGCAACTCGGGCACCCAGCGCCGGATGTACTCCCCGGATGGGTCGAACTTCTCGCCCTGGGTGGTCGGGTTGAACACCCGAAAGTACGGCGCCGCATCGGTGCCGCAGCCCGCGCACCACTGCCACCCATGCTGATTGTTGGCCATGTCGCCGTCGACGAGCTGATCGAGGAACCACTCGGCACCCCATTGCCACGGCAGGTGCAGGTCCTTGACCAGAAACGATGCGACGATCATCCGCACCCGGTTGTGCATGTAGCCGGTCTCGCGCAGTTGACGCATCCCGGCGTCGACCAGTGGAAACCCGGTTTCGCCGGCCTTCCACGACTCGAAGCGGCGTGTCGCTTCGGCGTCGGTGTCGGTGCGGATTCCGTCGAACTGCCGGTTCCAATTGCGCCAGGCGCTGGCCGGCCAGTGATGCAGCACGTCGGCGTAGAAGTCGCGAAACGCCAACTCGCGCAGGTAAGCCTGGGCGCCGCCGTGACGAAGGTCGAGATCGGCGACCATGGTGCGCGGATGGATGGTGCCGAACTTCAGGTACGCCGACATCCGGCTGGTGCCGTGCAAGTCGGGCCGGTTGCGGTCCTCGTCATAGTGCTGCAATCCGTTGGCCACGAATGACTTCCACTGCTTGAGGGCCGCGGCCTCCCCGGCGGCCACGTCGAGCGCGGTGCCCGGATCGGGGATTTCGCATCGCTTGATCCGCAGTTGCGCCGGATCAAGCCAGCGCGCGGACTCGGCGCTCGTCTTGGCCGGTGCCCGCCAGCCGAATTCGCGCCATTGGCGCAGAAACGGGGTGAACACCTGATAGGGCGTGCCGTCCTTCTTGGTGACCCGGCCCGGTGACACGAGGTACGGCGATCCCGTTGCTATCAGGGGCACGGAATCCAGCGCCGCACGCACCCGTTCGTCACGGCGCTTACCGTACGGCGCGAAGTCTTCGGAAACGTGCACCGCCGACGCGCCGATCTCCGCGGCGATGCGCGGGATCAGCTCGTCGGGCCGGCCGCGTGCCACCAGTAACCGGCCGTCGAGGTCGTCGCGCAGTTGGCGCAGCGAGTCGCCCAGGAACTTCAGGCGGCGCCGGCCCGACGACGCCTCGAGCCTGGGGTCGAGCACGAAGCAGGCGAGCGTTTCCCCGTCGCCGGCCGCGGCGTTGAGCGCCGGATGGTCACCCAACCGCAAGTCGCGACGAAACCATAGGAGCGTCGGCATGATTCAGCGGTTGAGTCGCCAAATGTGGGTGGCCAGGACGGTGGCGAACGAACACCAGAGCGGGTACGCCGACAGGGCCAGCCCGGCCCGCGGGTCGGCCTGCGCGGCCCGGCGCGCAAGGTCGGCGCTGCTGGCCGTCAGCACGGCCGCACCGGCCGCCGAGGCGCCCAGTTTGTGGAATCGGAAGAAGAGCCAACTCCATGAGGCGTTCAGGATGAGGTTCACCCCGAGCGCGGTCGCGTAGCGGCGCGCCTTGTCGTGTTGGCCCGACGCCCGAAACGCGTCGATGGTTTCCGCGGAGGTGACCGCGATGTCGCCGTAGAGGGTGGTCCACGCCACGGGGAAGGCGGCGCTGGGGGGCTGGTACGGCGGCTTGCGCAGCCGCGCATACCAGGTGGAGACGCTGGTCGGGCTGGCGATGCTTCCCGATACGGCGGCGGCGGCGACGGCGAGACCCGTCGCCGCCAAAGTTGACCTGTTCACGCGGTGCTCCGTTCGTGTCGGTTGATTTGTGGTGCAAGGACTTTGGCGGGTTGTGGTTGGCTGGGCCACCAGATGCGATCACCGATGAGGGCGAACAGCGCGGGAATCACCAGCGTGCGGACCACGAAGGTGTCCAGCAGGATGCCCAGGCCGACGATGATCCCCAGCTGGGTCAGCACGATCAACGGCAGCACGCCGAGCACGCAGAAGACGGCCGCCAAAACGATTCCCGCACTGGTGATGACGCCACCGGTGGCCGATACCGCGGCGACCATGCCGGCGCGTGCACCGCGCTGTGCGGACTCCTCGCGGGCGCGGGTCACCAGAAAGATGGTGTAGTCCACGCCGAGGGCGGCCAGAAACAGGAAGGCGAACAAGGGCGTGCTGTTGTCCAGCGCCGGAAAACCGAAGACGTGGCTGCTGGCCCAGCCGCCCATGCCGAGCGCGGCCAGCGCGCCGAGGATGGTCGCGGCGAGCAGCGTGGGGGGAGCGAGCGCCGACCGCAGCAGGACGTAGAGGACGACCAGGATGACCGCGAGGATCGCCGGGATGAGCAGGTGCCGGTCATGGGTGGCCGCGTCGCGGACGTCGAGCGCCTGCGCATCGGCCCCGCCGACCAGCGCCGCGGGGCTGGCGGACTTCGTCGTATCACGCAGCGCGGCAATGATTGTGAACGCACGCTCGGAGGACGGCGGCGCGTCGATCACCACTGACCACCTGGTCAGCCCGGACGACGAGCGGCCCGACTCGGTTACCGACACCACTCCCGGGGTCGACGCGATGGCCTGCGGCACCGGCGAGGCGTCGGGGGCTATCACCACCGTGGGGTTGGCCAGGCCCGCCGGAAAATGCGCTGCCACAACCTCATAGCCGGTCACCGAGTCGGCGTGAACCCGGAACTGTTCGGTCTGCGACAGGCCGATTCGGGTGCCCAGCAGGCCGGTGGCCAGCGCGGCCAGGCCCGTGATCGCGACCGTCGCGACGAGCGCCGGTCGCCGGTTCACCCACTCGCCGACGCGTTGCCAGGCGCCGGAATCCGGGGCCGGGCTATCCTCGGCGCGCGGAACGAAGGGCCAGAACAATCGCCGGCCGCACAGCGCGAGCAACGGCGGCAGGATCACCAGCGCGGACACCGCGGCGACCACCAGCCCGCACGCCGCCAGCGCGCCCAGGCTGCGCGTGCTGGGCGTCGAGGCGAACAGCAGGGTGAGCAACGCCAGCACCACGGTGGCGTTGCTGGCGACGATCGCCGGCCCGGCCATCCGCACCGCGCGGCGCAGTGCGTCTCGATGCGCGCCGTGGCGTCGCAGCTCCTGCCGGTACCGGGAGATCAGCAGCAGCGCATAGTTCGTGCCCGCCCCGAAGACCAGCACGCTGGTGATCCCGGACGTGGCGCCGTCGAAACTGAGACCGGTCAGCGGCGCCACGGCGGTGCCCACCGCGGCCGCGACCCGGTCGGCGAACCCGACCACCAGCAGCGGCAGCAGCCACAGCACCGGTGAGCGGTACGTGGCGATCAGCAGCAGGGCCACCACCGACGCCGTCACCGCGAGCAGGGTCACGTTGGCGTTGGTGAACGCGCTGGCGATGTCGGCGCCGAACGCCGGGCCGCCGGTGACGTGGGCGCGCAGCTCCGCCGGCAGGCCGGTGGCCGCGGCCTTGCGCAGGTTCGCGACCGCGTCGCCGAGCGCGAGCCCCGACAGGTCGGCGCAGACGCGCACCACCCCGATGGCGGCCTTGCCATCGGCGGATACCTGCGCCGGTGCGGGGGCGTCGCCCGGCTGCGCGGCGGCCTGCACGCGATCGCGGGCCGCTTGGGCGGCGGCGACGTCGGCCGGGCGGAGTGCGGCGCCGTCGGCGCGGCTGACCACCACGATCAGTGGCAGCCGGTCCCCACCGGGGAATTGGCGGGCCATCGCGTCGACCCGGGCCGAATCCGAGCTGGTCGGCACCGACAGCGGGGCCTGGCCGGCCGCGGCGTTCGCGCCGACCAGGACGATGAAGACGATGCCCGCGAGCGCGGCGCCCAGCGCGAACAGCCACGAGCGCCGTCCGGTTACGGCCGCGGCGACGCCATCCCACACCATGAGAGAAGTCTTTCAGTGTGTTAAACATTAATCAACTGAAATTTCGCATCGCCGCGCATAAGCTGGGCGGTACGCAACAAGGGGCACTATGGACATTATGGACGCGAGGGGGCGCGGGTGAGCCGCGCCGAGGTGCCGGCCGTGACGTCCGAGCCGGCGCCGATGACCACTCGCAAGCGGCGGCACATCGATGTCTGCCTCGGCGAGCAGGTGAACTATGAGCACGTCAGCACCGGGTTGGAGCGCTACCAACTGCCCTACAACGCGCTGACCCAGACCAGCCTCGGGGACATCGACCTGTCGACGAAGTTTCTCGGTGGAAACCTGCGGGCCCCGCTTCTGATCGGTGCGATGACCGGCGGTGCCGAGCTGTCCGGGACGATCAACCGGAATCTGGCGGCGGCCGCTCAGCAACTCGGCATCGGGATGATGCTCGGCTCGCAACGAATCATGCTGGACAGCGCGATGGGGGAGCGGGCCGCGGCCAGTTTCGCGGTTCGCGACGTCGCCCCCGATGTCTTGTTGTTCGGCAACATCGGCCTGGCCCAGCTGACCAAGGACGTCGTGCCCGATCTCGCCAAGGCCCTCGACCGGGTGGGCGCCGATGCGCTTGCGGTGCACACCAATCCGCTGCAGGAGGCGATGCAGCGCAACGGTGACACCGACTTCTCCGGATCGCTGGACAGGCTGCGGGATGCGGCCGACGCGATCGACTGCCCGGTGCTGCTCAAGGAGGTCGGTCACGGGATCGGCGGCGCGGCCGCCGCGGAACTCGTTGGGGCCGACGGGGACCTGCCGGTTTCCGCCATCGACGTCGCGGGCGCCGGCGGAACCTCGTGGTCACGCGTCGAGCAGTTCGTCCGCTACGGCGAGCTTCGTTACCCGCACCTGGCCGATTGGGGCATTCCGACCGCGCGGGCGATCGTCGAGGTACGTGAGGTGCTGCCGGACATCGGATTGGTGGCTTCCGGCGGCATTCGCACCGGCATGGACGCGGCCAAGGCGATCGCCCTGGGCGCCGACGTCGTCGCCGTGGCTCGACCGCTGCTGCCCGCGGCGATCGAATCCGCTGGGGCAGTGGTCGATTGGCTGCAGCCGTTCATCGACGAGCTTCGGGTCTGTCTGCACGGCTGTGGTGCCGCGAGCCTTTCGGGGCTGCGCTCCGTCGACCTCACGCCCGCGCCGTCGCCCTGACATGGCGGTGATACTGGCCTACGGCTCGCCGGCCCTGGGTCACCTGCTGCCGGTCGGCGCGCTGCTGGCCGAGCTGGCCGGCCGTGGTCACCAGGTTCACGCGCGCACCATGTCGGCGGGCGTGCCGACGCTGTGCGCCGTCGGCGTCCACGCCGGTCCGGTCGACCCGGACATCGAGGCGATCGTCAGCGAAGACTGGAGGGCGCGAAACGCGCTGGGGGTGTTGAAGTTAACGATCGACGTGCTCTGCCGTCGTGCGGTGCTCGAAGTCCAGGATTTGCGGCGCGCGGTGGATGCGGTCCGGCCCGATGCGATCATCGTGGACGCGAACTGCTGGGGGGCGATGTCGGCCGCCGACGCCGGCGACATCCCGTGGTTGGTCTTCTCGCCGTTCACGCCGTACCTGCGGTCTCGCGGCGTGCCGCCCTTCGGTCCGGGGCTGCGCCCGCTGCCGGGCCTGCTCGGCGACGCGCGGGACGCCTCCGTGCGGCCGATCGTGCGGCATCTGTTCGACCGGCCGATGTTGCCGCGGGTCAACGTCATTCGCGCCGAGCTGGGGCTGCCGCCCGTCGCGTCGGTCGACGGCTTTCTGCGGCGAGCGCCGCTGCTACTGGCCGTCGGCGGCGAGCCCTTCGAGTACCGGCATCCCGGCTGGGCCGGTTTGGTTCACCACATCGGCGCGTGCGCATTCGAACCGGCGGAGGCCGTCACGCCGGATTGGGTGAGTGCCATCGAGCGGCCGGTGGTGCTGGTGAACACCTCGTCGATCAGGCAGTCCGACGCCGAGCTGGGGCGGATTGCGTTGCGCGCGTTGGCCGATGAGCCCGTCCACGTGGTGGCGACCTTCCCGGCGGGCATTCCCCCGGATCTGCCGCGACCATCCAACGCGACCATATGCCGCTTCGTCCCGCACGGTGCGGTACTGCAGCGGGCCGGCTGCGCCATCACCCACGGCGGGATGGGAACGACGCTGAAGGCCCTCGACCGCGGCGTGCCCGTCTGCGTCGTGCCGTTCGCGCGGGACCAGGCCGAAGTCGCCCGCCGGGTGGAAGTCGCTCGCTGCGGCACCCGCCTGACGGCCAAACATCTCAGCCCGGCGCGGTTGAGGGCGAAGGTGCGCGCGGCGATGACGATGCGGGACGGCGCGCGGCGAGTGGCCGAAGGATTCGCCGCAACCGGGGGTGTTGCCCGCGGGGCCGACCTGATCGAGCAGCGGGTGCTGGGGCCCGCAGCCCGGCGGCCGGTGCGCTAGGCCGGGCGATCGCCGGTCTTGGACACGGCACGGCGCCTGGTTTTGGCTGGTTTGGTGTCGTTCTCGGGCGGCTTGCGGGCCGCTCCGCCGAGTTGCTCCTCGAAGGTGACCATCGCCTCCGTCATCGCCGTGAAAACCCGGTGCGCCGCGAGCAGATCGCGGTCGGGCACGTCGGCGAGGGCCTTGTGCAATTCCGCCCCGAGCGGGGTGAAAAACGAGCGGGCCAACGCCATGCCCGGTTCCTCGTAGCGCAGCAGTGTCTTGCGCCGGTCGGTGGGATCGGGCTCGCGCCGGAGGTGGCCGGAGTCGATCATCCGGTCCACCAGATAGGTGATGGCCGCGGGCGACACGTCCAGGCGCTGTCGCAGCTGCGCCGGCGTCATCGGTGTTCCGGCCGTTTCGGCAACCATGATGTGCAGCAAGGCGTGTAAGTCGGTGCCGCCGACGTCGTTTTGACGGGCGAAGTGCCGGCCGATGCGGTCCGAGTGCGCCGTGAGTGCGCGCATGTCGGCCGACATCAATTTCTCGAGTTCGGCTCGGTTCATTCGCCGATCGACGGCGCCGCGCTTGGTCACTTATCGGTGTCCTTCTTGCGAGATACGCCGACTAGCGTATCGGCGATCGCTACGCGCGACCCACGTACCCCGGCAAGTGTCTCGCATTTTCTGCCCGATCGGCCGGTGATTCGCCGAGCGGGTTACTCCTTCGTCGGGTCGTGGCCCCAATTCATCAGCGAGTACCGCCAAGCGCTCTCGTCGACATCGCCCGTGGGGCGTTGCGCCAAATGGCGCTTGGCATAACCGACCACCTTGCGCATATGCGCGAAATCGTCGCCGGTGAGATCGCTCCGCTTGGCCCTGAGTATGTCGACAATGCGCCGACCGCTGGCGTGACCGGTCGACTCGTCGCCGCCCCGCTTTTGGCCCACATTTCGCGACTGCTCGGTGGCAAGCCAGTGCTCCAGTTCGGTCGGGGTCATGTTGACCGTTTCCCGGAAGCGATCCCAGGTGGTTGCCTCGTCATCGTCTGCCATCATCCATCGCCTGTTCGGTTCAGTCCGCGGGGCGCAACGCGCTCGGCTTGTGCACCGCGTCCGCGCCGGTCTTGTCGCTGCGAACCTTGTACTGAGGTTCGTCTTTGGACGCGCGCACGGTGCGTCCGGCGGCCTCGGTGTCCGAGGTGATCTCGCCTTCGACCGTTCCCCGCACGGTGCTGCCGTGGCTCTTCCACTCGACCTTGTCGCCCTTGTGAAACTTCCGGTCACTCATGTCGCTTCTCCGTTCATCAATGCGCCGTGGCCGTGACGTCGCGTGCGATGCCGCCGAACACCACATCGCGGTAGGGTGCCGATGCGTTCCAAAAAAGCTGTCCCGCAAGTCCATACGGCTGGAACAACGCCCGCTGGCGGTACAGCGAGCCGCCTCTGTCGTCCGGTGTCGCGGACAGCTCCAGCCATAATCGCCCCGGCAGCGGGATGTCGGCGCGCAGCCGAAGCCGCCGGGGCGCGTCGATGCGCTCCACGCGCCACCAATCCAGGGCCTCGCCTTCATGCAGCTCCTGCCCGTCGAGGGGGTGGCGCCGCGGCCGGACCATGCGCAGCGCCCCGTTGATCCAGCCGCGCAGCGGCCATTCCAACGGGAGCGCCGACCAGTTGCGCTGAGCGACGGCGGTTTGGATGGCCCGCCAAAGCGTTTCGGCATCGGTGCGGCCATCGCGTTGGCGCAGATCCTCATACAGCGACCCACCCGCCCACTCCGGGTCGGTGGGCAGCGGCTGCGAAGGCGCGCCGCTGTCTCTTATACACATC
>NZ_LATC01000070.1:0-27015 GCF_001414075.1 Mycobacterium sp. UM_11
CGTTCCTAGACAGCTCGCACTTCACTCGGAGGTCTTCGTCATGTCACCACGCCACGCCGTCACCAACGTCCGTGGTCAGTACAGCTAGCGCTTACCGGTCGTCAGCGAGAACACGGCGCGGCGCAGATTGCGGCGCGGCCAGCCGGTCATCCCCTGGGCGGCCAACGCGGCGTTGGCCGCGTTGCGACCGCAGGCGCCGTGCACCGAGCCGCCCGGGGTCGCCGACGCGCTGCCCAGATACAGTCCCTGGACCGGGGTTTCGGCACGGCCCATGCCGGGCGCCGGGCGAAAGATCAGCATCTGCTGCAATTGCGCGGTGCCGCCGTTGAGCGCACCCATGTGCAGGTTGGCGTCGCTGGCCTCCAGGTCCGACGGCCGCTGCACTGTGCGGTCGATCACCGCCGACCCGAAGCCCGGGGCGTGCTCCTCGATGACCCGGTCCACCCCGTCGGCCAGCCGGTCGGCCGAGGCGTCGTCGGCCACGTTGCGCGGCAAATGCGTGTAGGCCCAAACACTTTCGGTACCCACCGGCGACCTGCTCGGGTCAGCCGTGGTGGTCTGCCCCAGCAGCATGAAGGGGTGTTCGGGCACCACCCGGGTGTTCAGGTCGGCCATCCAACGGACCAGCCCGTCACCGTCGGCCCCCAGGTGCACGGTGCCCACCTCGCCCAGGCCCTTTGCCCGCCACGGGATGGGACTCCCCAACGCGTAGTTGACCTTCACCACGGGCGGGTCCCACATGAAGTGCTCGAGGTCGCGTAACAGCTTGGGCGGCAACGCATCGCTGGGCAGCATGTCGCAGAACAGCCGCGGGGCGGTGACGTCGGCGACGATCGCGCGCCGCGCCTCGACCGTCCGCCCGCCGGCGGTGGTCACCCCGACCGCGCGGCCGCCCTTGACCTGGATGCGGGACACGTTCTGGTCGCATTCGATTCGCGCGCCCGCCGAGCGGGCGCGGCTGACCAGGGCGGCGGTCAGCTGCCCCGAACCCCCGACGGGCACCGGCCAGCCGCAGTCCTGGGCCAACATCGTCATCAGGAAGCCCATGGCGCCGCTGATGGGCGCGTCCGGCGGGACGTCGGCGTGCATTGCGTTGCCCAGCAACAGAACTCGCGGCGCCTCGCCGGCGAACAGCTCGCTGGCCATGGTGGTGGCGGGCTGCACCAGCAGGCGCGCCACCCGAAGCGCCTCCGACGTACCGAGTTTGGCCAGCAGCCGCATCAGCGGGCGCACGGGCGGGAAGGGCGCCAGCATCGCGTCCAGCAGCGGCGCCTTGATCCGCTGCCACAACTCCACCAGGCGCCACCAGTTGTCGCCGTCGGCCGGCTCCCGCCGCGCGAATTCCGTTGCCGTGCGCGCCGGGTCGGGATAGACGATCGGCGGGTCGTCGTCGGCCGCGTTGCGCGGATGCCCGACCACCGCCGGCGCGTGCGACCACCGCAGGCCGTGGTCCTCTAGCCCCAGCGCCGAAATCGCGGGCGAGGCCACGGTCATCGGATAGTAGGAGCTGAACAGGTCGGTGATGTAGCCCGGCGTCAGCTCGGCGCTGCGAACCGCGCCGCCCGGTTCGGGCTGGGCCTCGAGCACGAGCACGTCCCAGCCCGCGTCGGCGAGCATCGAGGCGGCGACCAGTCCGTGGTGTCCCGCCCCGATGACGACGGCGTCGGCGGTGTCGCGTGCGCTCATTTCACCTGGCTGGGCACCTTGCGCTCCGCCAGAGCCGCCAGCCGCCAGAGGCACTCCTTGTTGCGCGGGTAGGCCGCCGCCAGGGCAACGGAATTGGGAACCGCCCCCATCGGGCCTTCGACGGGCACCTCGATCATCTCCACCCGGCAGCCCTGTGGCGTCTCGTGCAGCAGCATCGTGATCCGCGCGGCGCCCAGCGGCCCCAGGCGGGCGCACAGCACCAGCTTGTGCGGCGGCTCGCTCTCCTCCACCACCGTCGCGTCGTCGATCACCAGCGGCCAGATGCCGATCGAGTGCCTGATCGAGGACCCGGGCTCCGGCCAGTTCGGATCGACGGCCCGCATGCGGCTGTTGCCCACCACCCACTGGGTGTAGGTCCACCCTTGGGCCAGCACTTCCCACACCCGCTCGCAGGGCGCGGCCACGGCCCGCGTCGCAATCAATACCACCCGTTAGTCCCCCTTCTCGGCTACCGCGGCGGAATACCCACGAACCGGGCGACGAACCCCATCGGGGTTTACCGGTCCGGTGCAGCGGCTAATCTCCCACCGATCGAAAACTCGTACGAAGAAAGGCGAGATCGTGACGCTGCGACGGTTGATCCTCGCTGTGGGCGCCGTGCTGTTGCTGGCCGGTGTGATCGGGCTCTTGGCGCCGGTGTCGATTTCGGACGGCAACGGCCATTCGATCGGGTGCGGCAACGCCGTAGCCACGGACCTGTCCGCGGCCAGAAGCGCCAACAACAACAGTGTGGCGAACATCCCGATCCTCAACCAGGTCGTTCCCCACACCGACTATGTGGCGCAATGCCAATCGTCGGTGGGCAGCCGGCGTACGTGGTCGATCCCGCTGGCGATCATCGGGCTGCTCGCGATCGGCGGCGCGCTGCTGACGGGACGCCAGGGCGCGACGCGCGCGGGGCCCTAGGAGTCAGATCACCCGCAGCCGCGCGGCGTTACGCAGGCCGGGCGGTGCCACGCGCGAAAGACCGTACAGCGCATAGGCTTCCGGCGCGACGGGGCGAATCGGCTTCTTCTTCTGGACCGACGACAGGATCGCGTTGGCGACCTTGTCCGGGCCGTAGTGCCGCAGCGCGAACATCTTCTCCAGCTGACCCCGGCGCCCGTCGACCCGGTCGCCCTTTCCCGCCGGCGCGTCGAAGCGGGTGGTGTTGATGATGTTGGTGTCGATGACGCCCGGGCAGATCGTGGTCAGGCCCACCCCGGCGGCGTCCAGTTCGGCGCGCAGGCAATCGGAGAACATGTAGGTCGCCGCCTTCGACGTGCAGTACGCGCTCAGCGACTGCAGCGGCGCGTAGGCGGCCATCGACGACACGTTGACGATGTAGCCACCGGTGCCGCGGTCCACCATTCGGCGTGCGAACGACCGGCACCCGTTCACCACGCCGCCCAGGTTGACGTCGAGCACCCGGTCGAACTGCTCGGCCGGGGTGTCCAGGAATCCGCCGGCGTGCCCGATGCCGGCGTTGTTGACCACGATGTCGGGCACGCCGTGTTCGGCGCTGACCCGCTCGGCGAACGCCTCCACGGCCTGGGCGTCGGACACATCGAGGACGTAGGCGTGCGCGACGCCGCCGCGGGTGGCGATCTCGGCGGCCGTGGCCTTGACGGCCGCCTCGTCGATGTCGCTGATGACCAGCTCGGCGCCCTCCCGCGCGAACGCGAACGCCGTTTCGCGGCCGATCCCGCTGCCCGCGCCGGTGACCGACACCAGGGTGTCGCCGAACGACCCGCGGGGCCGTCCGACCTGCGCGCGCAGCAGCGCCCGGCTGGCCGGCCGGCCGTCGGCCAGGTCGGCGAACTCGCGCACCGCGGCGGCTATCACCTGCGGGTGGGACATCGGGGAGAAGTGACCGGCCTTGATGTCGCGCCGCCACAGCCGCGGCACGAAGCGCGGCGTGTGGTCGTAGCCGTATGGCCGCACGTACTTGTCTTCGGTGTTGACGATCAGCTGCACCGGCACGTCGACGACGGGAACCGGTCGTTTCCGGGCGAAGGACCGAAAGTAGTTGGCGGGGTAGGTCTTTACCGATTGGGCGGCATCGCGGGGCAGGTGCGGCGAGTGGTGGATCTTCTCGTCGGGGATGTTGTCCACCGCGTTGCGCCGAAGCGCCGGGATCGACAGCGTCAGCCGAAGAAGCAGCGGCGCGAGGACCGGGATCGAGAAGAACACCATGTAGGTGAGCCGCAGCGCCTGGCTGATCGACCGCGCGAACCTGCGGGGTCGCCACGGTTGGCGCAGTCCGCTGAAGATGTAGTCGACCAGTTGGTCCTGGCTGGGGCCCGACACCGACGTGAACGACGCCACCCGGTCACCGGCGCCCGGGCGGGTCAGGTACTCCCAAATGCCGACCGAGCCCCAGTCGTGGGCCAGCACGTGCACGGGCCGGCCGGGGCTCAGCTCCCCGGTCACCGCGGCGAAGTCGTCGGCGAACCGCTCCATGGTGTAGGCCGACACCGGCTTGGGCGCCGAGGACTCACCGACGCCGCGGTTGTCGTACCGAATGATGCGGAACCGGTCGGCCAGCAGCGGCACCACGCCGTCCCACAGCACGTGCGAGTCGGGGAAGCCGTGCACCAGCACGACGGTGGGGCCGTCGGGGTTGCCCTCTTCGAAGACCGCGATTCGCGCGCCGTCGGCGCTGTCGACGAAATGTTGTGTTGCCGGCATCGGACCTCCCCGCTTCAACTGCAGTGGCCACACCGTAGCAAGGCCATTCGGGCCGTCCCGGCAATCGCGCGCGGTCGCCCTGGATGTGTGGCGGCGCGGACGCAGTGACAGGATAGTTTTGAGTAGCTACTTCAGCGGCTAGCGAGATGTTCGACCCGCCCCGACCCACGAGCGATCGAGGAGTCAGAAACGATGGCCTTCTCCGTCCAGATGCCGGCACTCGGTGAGAGCGTGACCGAGGGGACGGTCACCCGCTGGCTCAAGCAGGAAGGCGACACGGTCGAACTCGACGAACCCCTCGTCGAGGTCTCCACCGACAAGGTCGACACCGAAATCCCGTCGCCGGCGGCCGGGGTGCTGACCAAGATCATCGCCCAGGAGGACGACACCGTCGAGGTGGGCGGCGAACTGGCCGTCATCGGCGACTCCGCCGAGGGCGGCGGTTCGCCGGCGCCCCCGCAGGAGCCCAGCCAGCCCGAACCGCAGGCCGAATCCGCGCCACCGGCCCAGCCCGAGCCCGAACCCGAGCCCCAGGCCGCGGCGCCGGCCCAGCCGGAGCCGCAGCCCGCCCAGCAGGGTTCCTCCGGCGACGCGACCCCGGTCCTGATGCCCGAGCTCGGCGAGTCGGTCGCGGAGGGCACGGTGACCCGCTGGCTGAAGAAGGTCGGCGACTCGGTCCAGGTCGACGATGCGCTGGTCGAGGTGTCGACCGACAAGGTCGACACCGAGATCCCGTCGCCGGTGGCCGGCGTCCTGATCAGCATCACCGCCGAGGAGGATGCCACCGTGCCCGTCGGCGGCGAACTGGCGCGGATCGGCAGCGGTTCCCAGGCGGCGGCGGCCCCGACTCCCCAGCCCGCTCCGCAACCGCAACCCAAGCCCCAACCGGCACCCGAACCGCCCAAGGCGGAGGCGAAGCCCGAACCGCAGCCGGTCTCGCAGCCCGAGCCGGCGCCGCCGCCGAAACCCCAACCCGCGCAAGCGGAACCGGCCGCCGAGCCCAGCGGCTCCGGCCCGGACGGCGCCCCCTACGTGACCCCGCTGGTGCGCAAGCTGGCCACCGAGCACGGCATCGATCTGGCCCAGATCGCCGGCACCGGGGTCGGCGGCCGCATCCGCAAGCAGGACGTGCTCGCCGCCGCGGAGAAGAAACAACAGACCCAGCAGGCGCCCGCCCCGGCGCAGGCACCGGCCGCCGCACCGGCCGTGGACGGCAAGGCGGCTCCGGCCCCGGCGCCGAGCCCGGCGCCGGCGCTGGCGCACCTGCGCGGGACCACGCAGAAGGCCAGCCGGATCCGCCAGATCACCGCGAACAAGACGCGGGAATCGCTGCAGGCCACCGCCCAGCTCACTCAGACGCACGAGGTCGACATGACCCGGATCGTCGGGTTGCGGGCCCGGGCGAAGAACGCGTTCGCCGAACGCGAGGGGGTCAACCTGACCTTCCTGCCGTTCATCGCCCGGGCGGTGATCGACGCGTTGAAGATCCACCCGAACATCAACGCCAGCTACAACGAAGAGACCAAGGAAATCACCTACTACGACGCCGAACATCTCGGCTTCGCCGTCGACACCGAGCAGGGCCTGCTCTCCCCGGTCATCCACAATGCCGGCGACCTGTCGCTGGCCGGCCTGGCCCGGGCCATCGCCGACATCGCCGCACGCGCCCGGTCGGGCGACCTCAAACCCGACGAGCTGTCGGGCGGCACCTTCACCATCACCAACATCGGCAGCCAGGGCGCGTTGTTCGACACCCCGATTCTGGTGCCGCCGCAGGCGGCCATGTTGGGCACCGGGGCCATCGTGAAGCGGCCCCGGGTGATCGTCGACGAATTCGGCAACGAGTCCATCGGTGTCCGCTCGATCTGCTACCTCCCGCTGACCTACGACCACCGGCTCATCGACGGCGCCGACGCCGGACGCTTCCTCACCACGATCAAGCACCGGCTCGAAGAGGGAGCGTTCGAGGCGGACCTGGGTCTTTAGGAGGACTGCCGAACCGTGGCCAAGCCCGTCATCGCCATCGCGGGTTCATCCGGCCTGATCGGATCCGCCTTGACCGCGGCGCTGCGCGCGGCCGACCACCGGGTGTTGCGCATCGTGCGCCGGGCACCGTCGAACTCCGACGAACTGCACTGGAACCCCGAGAGCGGCGAATTCGACGTCGACGCGGTGAGCGACGTCGACGCCGTCGTCAACCTGTGCGGTGTCAACGTCGGCCAGCGTCGATGGTCGGGCGCCTTCAAGCAGGGCCTGCGCGACAGCCGCATCGCCCCCACCGAGGTGCTGGCGCACGCCGTCGCCGACGCCGGGGTGGCGACCCTGGTCAACGCCAGCGCGGTGGGCTTCTACGGGGACACCAAGGACCGCGTGGTGGACGAAAACGACCGGGCGGGAAAGGGTTTCCTGGCGCAGCTGTGCGAAGACTGGGAAGCCGCCACGCTACCGGCGCAATACGGCGGCGCCCGGGTGGTGCTGGCCCGCACCGGCCTGGTGTTCGCCCCCGCGGGCGGCGCGTTGGGCCGGCTGCGGCCGCTGTTCAAGACGGGCCTGGGGGCCCGGCTGGGCAGTGGCCGTCAGTACATGTCCTGGATCACGCTGGAGGACGAGGTGCGGGCGCTGCTGTTCGCGATCTCCCATCCCACGCTGTCCGGCCCGGTGAACATGACCGGGCCCGCGCCGGTCACCAACGCCGAATTCACCACCGCGTTCGGCCGGGCGGTCAACCGCCCGACGCCGTTTATGCTCCCCGGGTTCGCGGTGCGGGCCGCGCTCGGCGAGTTCGCCGACGAGGGCTTGCTCATCGGCCAGCGCGCCATCCCGTCCGCCCTGGAGCGGGCCGGATTCCAGTTCCACCACAACACAATTGGCGAGGCCCTGGCCTACGCCACCGCCGGCCGCGACCACGACTAGCGCCGCAGCCTGGCTCTTCGCCGGTGCGTGACGCGCATCGCACCCGCCGCAGGGGTAGCGTCGCGAAGGTGATCGATTCCATCCGGTCCAGCCTGGCCGCGATCGACGTCCGACAGCTCGGAAGCGTCGAGTACCGCACCGCCTGGCAGCTGCAGCGCGAGCTGGCCGACGCCAGGGTCGCCGGCGGCAGCGACACGCTGCTGCTGCTGGAGCACCCGGCGGTCTACACGGCGGGCCGGCGCACCGAGCCGCACGAACGACCGATGGACGGCACCCCGGTCATCGACACCGACCGGGGCGGCAAGATCACCTGGCACGGCCCCGGCCAACTCGTCGGCTATCCGATCATCGGCCTGCGCGAACCGCTGGACGTGCTGAATTACGTTCGCCGCCTCGAGGAGGCCCTGATCAAGGTGTGCGCCGAACTCGGCCTGGACACCTGCCGGGTGGAGGGCCGGTCCGGGGTGTGGGTGCCGGGCGGCGACCGGCCCGACCGCAAGGTGGGCGCCATCGGCGTGCGGATCTCGCGCGCGACCACCCTGCACGGGTTCGCGCTCAACTGCGACTGCGACCTCGGCGCGTTCGGCACCATCGTCCCGTGCGGCATCAGCGACGCCGGGGTGACGTCGTTGTCGGCCGAGCTACGGCGCCCGGTGACGGTCGACCACGTCCGCGTCGCCGTCGCCGACGCCGTCTGCGACGCCCTCGACGGCGCCCTGCCAGTGCGGGAACACCTGCCCACCCCCCGCGTAGCATCGAGGGCGTGACTGTCGCACCCGAAGGCCGCAAGCTGCTGCGCCTCGAGGTCCGCAACGCGCAAACCCCGATCGAGCGCAAGCCGCCGTGGATCAAGGTCCGCGCCCGGATGGGACCCGAATACACCCAGTTGAAGGGCCTGGTCCGCCGCGAGGGGCTGCACACGGTCTGCGAAGAAGCCGGCTGCCCCAACATCTTCGAGTGCTGGGAGGACCGGGAGGCCACCTTCCTGATCGGCGGCGACCGGTGCACGCGGCGCTGCGACTTCTGCCAGATCGACACCGGCAAGCCCGCCGCCCTGGACCGCGACGAGCCGAGACGCGTCGCCGACAGCGTGCGGACGATGGGACTGCGCTACGCCACCATCACCGGGGTGGCCCGCGATGACCTGCCCGATGGCGGGGCCTGGCTGTACGCCGAGACGGTGCGGGCGATCAAGGAGCTCAACCCGTCGACCGGCGTCGAGCTGTTGATACCCGACTTCAACGGCGAACCCGCCCGGCTTGCCGAGGTTTTCCAGTCCCGCCCGGAAGTGTTGGCGCACAACGTCGAAACCGTGCCCCGCATCTTCAAGCGGATCCGGCCGGCCTTCAGCTACCAGCGCAGCCTGGACGTCATCACCGCGGCGCGCGACTTCGGGCTGGTCACCAAGAGCAACCTCATCCTCGGGCTCGGCGAAACCCCCGACGAGGTGCGCACCGCGCTGGCCGACCTGCGGGCCGCCGGCTGCGACATCGTCACCATCACCCAGTACCTGCGTCCCTCGACGCGTCACCACCCGGTCGAGCGCTGGGTGCGGCCCGAGGAGTTCGTCGAATTCTCCCGGCACGCCGAGGGGCTGGGCTTCTCCGGGGTGCTGGCGGGGCCGCTGGTGCGGTCGTCCTACCGGGCGGGCCGGCTCTACGAGCAAGCCGCGCGCACCCGCGCCTGACGGCCGTCGGCCCGACTTGCCGGTACGTATCCTTTGACTATGGCTAAACCCCGCACCGCCGCTGAGAACAAGGCCGCCCGGGCGCAGGCGCAGGCCGCGCGTAAGGCCGCCGCGAAGGAGCGTCGCGCCCAGTTGTGGCAGGCATTCAACCTTCAGCGGCGCGAGGACAAACGGCTGTTGCCCTACATGATCGGCGTCTTCGTGCTGATCGTGGCCGCCTCGGTGGCCGTCGGCGTGTGGGCCGGCGGCCTGACCACGTTCACCTTGATCCCGCTGGGCGTGGTGCTGGGCGCGCTGGCGGCCTTCATCGTGTTCGGTCGCCGCGCGCAGAAGAGCGTCTACAGCAAGGCCGAGGGACAAACCGGCGCGGCGGCTTGGGCGTTGGACAACCTGCGCGGCAAGTGGCGGGTGACGCCGGGCGTCGCCGCGACCGGCCACCTCGACGCCGTGCACCGGGTCATCGGCCGGCCGGGCGTCATCTTGGTCGCGGAAGGGTCGTCGGCCCGGGTCCGGCCGCTGCTGGCCCAGGAGAAGAAGCGCACCGCGCGGTTGATCGGCGAGGTGCCGATCTACGACCTCGTCGTCGGCAACGGCGACGACGAGGTGCCGCTGTCCAAGCTGGAGCGCCACCTCAACCGTCTGCCGGCCAACATCACCGTCAAGCAGATGGACACGCTGGAGTCCCGGCTCGCCGCGCTGGGTACGCGGGCGGGCGCCGCCGTCCTGCCGAAGGGGCCGCTTCCCAACGCCGGCAAGATGCGCGGCGTGCAGCGCACGGTGCGCCGCAAGTAGCCCATCAGCGCCGGACGACCGCCGTCGCGGTCAGCCGATCCTGCATGCCGCGGCCGTCCCAGTCGGTGAACAACGCCGGGACCACGGTCCCAACCAGCACACCGCGCACCACCGCCCGGCCGATGCCGACCGCGCCCCGGTCGTCGACCGTCACGACCTGCAGGCCCAGCACCAACTGCCCGGGCGTGAAGCCGAACAGCCGCACCGAGATCACACCGAGCACGAACCAGATGCCCAGCACCGCCGTCGACAACGCGTGTTCGGAGAAGACGCCGAAGCGCAGCGCCAGCGCGGCCAGGCCGTAGGAGATCAGCCAGTCGATCATCAGGGCACCGAGCCGACGTCCCATCGGGGCCAGCGACCCCGGCCCGCTTTGCGGCAGTCCCAGCCGCTCGCCGGGATAGGTGGACGGCGAGTTCGGCGTCATCGTCGCAACCCCGGCTGAACGCTGCGCCCGGGCACCGGAAGAGATACGATCCAGCGGTCCATGGCCCCACAATAGAACCCGCCGGTGACGGCGCCTCTTTTGTGAACAACATGGGTCGCGTAACGTGCGCGCAACACGGGGTTGACTGGCGGGCAACATCTGCTCCATAGCGTCAGGCCGCGGATCTCACCAAGTAAAGGAGCATTTCTGTGACGGAAACGACGCCCGACGACGTCTTCAAACTCGTCAAGGACGAGAACGTCGAGTTTGTCGACGTCCGGTTCTGTGACTTGCCAGGCATCATGCAGCACTTCACGATTCCGGTTTCGTTCTTCGACGAGAGCGTCTTCGAGGACGGCCTGGCCTTCGACGGTTCCTCGATTCGAGGCTTCCAGTCCATTCACGAATCCGACATGCTGCTCCTGCCGGACCCCGCGACGGCACAGATCGACCTGTTCACCGAGCACAAGACGCTGAACCTGAACTTCTTCGTGCACGACCCGTTCACCCTCGAGCCCTACTCGCGCGACCCGCGCAACATCGCCCGCAAGGCGGAGAACTACTTGATCAGCACCGGGGTCGCCGACACCGCCTACTTCGGCGCCGAGGCGGAGTTCTACATCTTCGACTCGGTGAGCTTCGACTCGCGCACCAACGGCTCCTTCTACGAGGTCGACGCGATCTCGGGCTGGTGGAACACCGGCGAGCCCACCGAGAACGACGGCAGCCCCAACCGCGGCTACAAGGTCCGCCCCAAGGGCGGCTACTTCCCGGTCGCGCCCGTCGACCACTACGTCGACCTGCGCGCCGACATGCTGGCGAACCTGATCAAATCGGGCTTCAGCCTGGAGAAGGGCCACCACGAGGTGGGCAGCGGCGGGCAGGCCGAGATCAACTACAAGTTCAACACGCTGCTGCACGCGGCCGACGACATGCAGCTGTACAAGTACATCGTCAAGAACACCGCCTGGCAGGCCGGCAAGACCGTCACCTTCATGCCCAAGCCACTGTTCGGTGACAACGGATCCGGCATGCACACCCACCAGTCGCTGTGGAAGGACGGCAGCCCGCTGATGTACGACGAGACGGGCTACGCCGGCCTGTCGGACACGGCCCGCCACTACATCGGCGGCCTGCTGCACCACGCGCCGTCGCTGCTGGCGTTCACCAACCCGACCGTCAACTCCTACAAGCGACTGGTGCCGGGCTTCGAGGCGCCGATCAACCTGGTCTACAGCCAGCGCAACCGCTCGGCCTGTGTCCGCATCCCGATCACCGGCAGCAACCCGAAGGCCAAGCGGCTCGAGTTCCGTTGCCCCGACTCGTCGGGCAACCCGTACCTGGCGTTCTCGGCGATGCTGATGGCCGGGCTGGACGGCATCAAGAACAAGATCGAGCCGCAGGCCCCGGTCGACAAGGACCTCTACGAGTTGCCGCCGGAGGAGGCCGCCAACATCCCGCAGGCGCCCACCCAGCTGTCCGCGGTGATCGACCGGCTGGAAGAGGATCACGAATACCTCACCGAGGGTGGGGTTTTCACGCCCGACCTGATCGAGACGTGGATCAGCTTCAAGCGGGAGAACGAGATCCTGCCCGTGCAGATCCGGCCGCACCCGTACGAGTTCGCGCTGTACTACGACGTCTAGATCCGTCAACCGAAACCACCCGCGTGGCGACCGCCGCGCGGGTGGTTTCGTTTTGCCGGGCCTACAGTGGGTCCGTGAACCGGAAGCCTGAGGACGACGCGCCCGACCACACCGCCGACGAGCCCGAGGACAAGGGCTCCGTCGTGCCGGAGGCTGGTGAGGGGCCGATCCCGCCGGTGGCCGGCGACCCCCGCCCGCCCATCGGGAACTGACCGGACGCGGTTTCGTCTCGCCGGGCCGGAGATTCGGCGATAGTCGCCACATCTGCTTCGCGGGATGGGAGTATCCCATCTCGGGGATGCCGCGTGTGGAGGTTGCGATGACGCAGACCGGTCCAGTGCCGTCGACCGCGCGCAAGGCGATAGTCGCAACGCTCGCCGCTGCCGCGGCGCTCTCGTTGGCCTCCTGCGGATCGGACAACAAGACGCCCCCGACGACCTCGTCGTCGGTGACGTCCACCACGCGCACCAAGGTGCCGTCCAGCTCTAGCATTTCCGTCTACACGCCGCCCACGGTGACAACGGGAACGCCGCCGACGACGGACCGTACGACACCGCTGCCATCCACCCCAACGACCACGCTGCCCCCCTCCGTGACAACCGGCATTCCGCCGAGCCCGACCACCGCATCTCCGGTTCCGTCGCCGTGAGCGAGGAAGAGGGTTCGCCCGCCATGCCGAAGTGGATCGGCGTTGTGGGGTTGTTCATCGCGCCGACCACCATCATCACCTCGCTGTGCTACTTCTACGGCTACGTCGCCACCCGAACCTATTTCTCGTATTTCGGAATCGACACGGACGCAATCGGATTCACCACCACCGACTATGTCGTCAAGAGCCTGCCGGCGCTGTACGTGCCGCTGGTGGTGGGCCTGTTCGCGTGGGTGGCCATGCTCTGGGCCGCCGATTACCTGCGTCGCCTGGTGCAATCCGGTCGCCGGCCCCGGTTGCTGCGCGGGGTCGCGTGGGTGTCCATCGCCCTCGGAGTGGTCGGCGTGGCCATCGCGATCGTCGGGCTGACCAAGCCCGATTGGGCCCCGATTCAGGCCGACGTCGCGACGCCGGTGGCACTCGGCCTGGGCGCCGCCCTCCTGATGGTCGGGCTGTGGCTGCTCGGCGGAACCCGCACCAGCGATGCGCCGCGACCGTTCGCGGCCGCCGAACGGGGCAGCCTCGTGGTGGCGGCCGGGGCGATCGTGGTGGCGTTATTTTGGGTCGCCGACATCTTCGCCACCTTCCGCGGTCACGACCTCGCTATCAACACCAATGCGGGTTTGTGGTCGCGGGAGAACGTCGTCGTCCTGGATGTGGACGCCAAGCAGGATGTGCCGCTGCTGCTGGGCAATCAGATCAAGGTGAGCTGGGCCCCGCAGGGCGCCGACCCGTCGGCGAAGTCGGCCTTCCTGCGCTACGAGTGTTTCCGCTCGCTGGCCGTCCACAATGACCGGTGGGTATTGGTGCCGGCCCGATGGGCTCCGGCCGCGGGATTTGCCGTCATCGTCAATGCCGATGCCTCTCATGTCATTTCGCTGAAGCGGATTGAGCACATCGCCGACAGCGCCGCAGCGAAAAACACCGACGCGGGCTGGGAGTGCCCGGAGGTCGGCATCGACACGCAGGGCAAGTAGTTGCTCTGGCAAAATCACGTAGCCGAAAATTCAGATTAAAACTCTTGCGGCGGCATCGGATCCGGCGTTAGCTTCACGGCCATGACTATCAGCACCGCACAGACAATGACCCTGGGCCGCGTTGGCGGCGGAGCCGGTGGAGGCCGCTTCTTCGGTGGCGGAGCGGGCGGAGGCTTCGTGGGCGGCGGAGCCGGCGGAGGCTTTGTCGGCGGCGGGGCCGGCGGGGGCTTCGTCGGCGGCGGCGCCGGCGGCGGCCGCTAACCCTTCACGCGATCGGGCGGGGCGGCTCGTCGGGATCGGCCGTCCCCGCCAGGTCGACTTGCATCCACGCGACGTCGTGCCAGCGGCCGTGTTTCCATGCGATGCGCCGATATAGGCCGGCGTCGCGGAATCCGAACGACCGGTGGAACGCGTTGCTGGCCTCGTTCGGCTGGGTGATGCCGGCGAGCGCTTGCCGGTACCCGCGCTCGGCGAGCCGGCGCAGTAGTTCCGTGTAGAGCTGGCGGCCGCAGCCCGTGCGGTGACGGGCGGGGTCGACGTAGATGCCCGTCTCGACCGACCACTGAAAGCTGGGCAGGCGCCAGAGCACATGGCCGTACGCGAAGCCGACTACGCGACCCGCCCGTTCGAGCACCAGCCATTCGTGGGCGCCGGCGACGCGGCCGGCCATCTCCCCAACGCTGGGGACTTCGAGCTCCCAGCTGACGGTCGTGTCGGTGACATAGGGCCGATAGATCGCAAGGCACGCCTCGGCATCCGATGTGGACGCCGGGCGAACCCGACCGATTGGCATGCCCGTCATCCTCTCGCGAGACTTGCACTACGGCGAACTTCAACGGCGTGTCGCCGCCAAGGATTCAGTGTCGCGGCAAACAAGCCCGAGCTAACCGTCGAGCGCCAAGTCCTTGCGGAAGCGCTGCATGCCGTCGATCTTGTCCTCCAGCGACGCATCAGGTCCGGTGTAGAACATCCAGGGCATGGTGATGATGCCGGTGATGCCCGCGTCGGCGGCGCGCTGGTAGTCGGCGGTGGTGAAGGCGTCGGTCAACGGCGTCAACACGGTGAAATCGTGGAAAGACAAACCGTTTTCGGCGCGCAACTCCCGCAGCTTGCCTACGGCCTCAATGGCGCGCTCGGTCTTGATCAGGTCGCCGATCCAGCCGTCGTTGCGGGCGGCGCGGCGCAGCGCGATGTCGCTAAGGCCGCCGACATACACCGGTATTGGCGGCGGCGTCGGCTCCATCTCCAGCCGCGGTGCGCGGTAGAACTCGCCCTCGAACTCCGCCCAGCCCGGCCGCCACAGCGCCCGCATCAGGTCGATGATTTCGTCGGTCCGTTTCCCGCGGGCCTCGAACCGCTCCCCCATCAACGCGAATTCTTCCCGGCACCAGCCGACGCCGATGCCGAGCTCCACCCGGCCCGACGCCAGAACCGCCGCGGTGCCAATGGCTTTCGCGGCCGAATAGGGGTTGCGCATCGCGGGAATGTAGACGGTCGTGACGAACCGCAGGCGCGTGGTGACCTGAGCCAGCGCGCCGACCAGCACCCACGGATCGGGCCAGTCGGTGAACGGCTGCCAACGGCGTTCCCCGTCCTTGGTGTACGGGTACGGCGTGTCAAGGGTCTCCAGGTTGACGACGTGGTCGGGGATCCCGATGCCGTCGTAGCCGAGTTCGTCGGCGGCCTTGGCCAGCTCGATGATCTCCCGGGTGTTCAAAAACGCGCTGCTGATGTAGAACTTCATTCGGCTTCCCGCGCCCACGCCGGCTCGATGAAGACGCCTTCGGCCTCGACGGTGACCCCGTTCGCGTCTGAAATCGTGCCGCGCGCAAACACTTTGACGCCTTCCTTGCCGTCCACCCACGCCTCGGACCGCAGCGGGCCCAACGGGGTGCCGCGCCGGTACTTGACGGTGATGGTGCCGGTGAAGCGCGCCTTGGACAGCCCCTCGCTGGCCGCCTCGCCGAGCATGTGATCGAGCACCAGGGCGCTGACGCCGCCGTGCACCAGTTTCGGCGGGCCCTCGTACGCCGAGCCGAGGACGAACTCGCTCCAGCAGCGGCCGCCGCCGTCGTGGTGGACGACGATCGGCGGCGCGATCGGGTTGCACACGCCAATCGCGGCGTTGCCCAGCGGCAGCGGTCGGCCGTTGACGCGGTAGCTCACGCCCATCGGCCGGGTCCGTTGCCGCAGCGACCGGGTGACGGCCTCGATCGCGGCGCGCGCCTGGGTGACGACGTCGTCGCCGACCTCGGTCCGGATGGTCGCGTCGACAAGCTCGCGCACGGCGTCGGCCAACGGGGCATACAGGGCGGTCACGCGCTGAGCCTCCGCCGCGTCGAGCACCTCGAATATGGCGTCCAACGCGCCGGTCTCCTGAGTCAACTTCCAAACACCTTTCGTACCACGGCTTTTGCCCGCCGCGTGACCCGCAGATAGTTGTCCAAGAACTCCCCGCCGTCATCGGTCGGCCAGCCCGCGGCCACCGCGACCGCGTTGAGCTGGCGGCCCGGCCCGGGCAGCTGGTCGGTCGGCTTGCCGCGGACCAGCACCAGCGCGTTGCGCGCCCGGGTCGCGGTCAGCCACGCCTGCCGGAGCAGGTCGACCTCATCGGCGGGCACCAGGTCGGCCGCGGCGATCGCGTCCAGGCACTGCAGCGTGGAGGTGTTGTGCAGGGCGGGAATTCGGTGCGCGTGCCGCAGCTGCATCAGCTGCACGGTCCATTCGACGTCGGCCAGCCCGCCGCGGCCCAGCTTGGTGTGCGTGTTCGGGTCGGCGCCGCGCGGCAGCCGCTCGGCGTCGACGCGGGCCTTGATGCGGCGGATCTCCCGCACCGCCTCGGCGGACACCCCGTCGGCCGGGTAGCGCGTCCGGTCGGCCATCAACAGGAACCGCTGCCCCAGGTCCGCGTCGCCGGCGACCGCGTGCGCGCGCAGCAGCGCCTGAATCTCCCACGGCTGCGCCCACTGCTCGTAATAGGCGGCGTAGGCACCCAGCGTGCGCACCAGCGGGCCCTGCCGGCCTTCGGGCCGCAGGTTGGCGTCGACCTCCAGCGGCGGGTCGACGCTGGGCGTGCCCAGCAGCGTGCGCACCTGTTCGGCGACCGTCGTCGACCACCGGATCGCCACCGAGTCCTCGGCCCCGTGGGCGGGCTCGCACACGAACATCACGTCCGCGTCGGATCCGTAGCCAAGTTCGGCGCCGCCCAGCCTGCCCATGCCGATCACCGCGATGGCGGCCGGCGCCGTGCCGTCCTTGGGCAGGTTGGCGCGGATCATCGCGTCCAGCGCGGCCTGCAGCACGGCCACCCACACCGAGGTGAGCGCCCGGCACACGTCGGTGACCTCGAGGAAGCCCAGCAGGTCGGCCGAGCCGATGCGGGCCAGTTCGCGGCGGCGCAGCGTGCGGGCGGCCGCGATTGCGCGCGGCGCGTCCGGGTGGCGCCCGGCCGAGGCGATCAGCGCGCGGGCCACCGCGGCCGGGTCCGTCTCGAGCAGCTTGGGGCCGGCCGCACCGTCGCTGTAGTCCTGAATCACTCGCGGCGCGCGCATCAACAGGTCCGGCACGAACGCGGAGGTGCCCAGCACGTGCATCAGTCGCCTGGCCACCGCCGGCTTGTCGCGCAGCGTCGACAGATACCAGTTCTCGGCGGCCAGCGCCTCGGATAGCCGGCGGTAGGCCAGCAGTCCGCCGTCGGGATCCGGCGCGTACGACATCCAGTTCAGCAGCCTGGGCAACAGCACCGACTGCACGCGACCGCGCCGGCCGCTCTGATTGACCAGCGCCGACATGTGTTTCAACGCGCTCTGCGGGCCCTCGTAGCCGAGCGCGGCCAGCTGACGCTCGGCGGCCTCCGGGGTCATGCCGTGCCCGATCTCCAGGCCGGCCGGGCCGATCGATTCCAGCAGCGGCTGGTAGAAGAGCTTGGCATGAAGCTGCGACACCCGCAGGTTCTGGTGCCGCAGCTCCTCGCGCAGCACGCCCGCGGCGTCGTGCCGCCCGTCGGGGCGGATGTGCGCGGCGCGGGCCAGCCAGCGCACCGCCTCCTCGTCCTCGGCTTCGGGCAACAGGTGGGTGCGCTTGAGCCGCTGCAGTTGCAGCCGGTGCTCGAGCAGCCGGAGGAACTCGTAGGAAGCGGTCAGGTTCGCCGCGTCCTCGCGGCCGATGTAGCCGCCCTGCCCCAACGCATCCAGCGCGTCCACCGTGGACGCCACATGCAGCGACTCGTCGCTGCGGCCGTGCACCAGCTGCAGCAGCTGCACCGCGAACTCAACGTCGCGCAGCCCGCCGCTGCCGAGTTTGATCTCGCGGCCGCGCACGTCGGCGGGCACCAGCTGCTCGACCCGGCGGCGCATCGCCTGCACCTCGACGACGAAGTCCTCCCGCTCGCAGGCCACCCACACCATCGGCATCAACGCGGACAGGTAGTGCTCGGCGAGCTCCCGATCGCCCACGGCGGCGCGGGCTTTCAGCAACGCCTGAAACTCCCACGTTTTCGCCCAGCGCTGGTAGTAGGCGATGTGCGACTCGACGGTGCGGACCAGTTCACCGCTGCGGCCCTCCGGCCGCAGCCCGGCGTCGACCTGAAAGAAGGCCTCTGACGCGACCCGCATCATCTCGCTGGCCACCCGGGTGGTGAGCGGGTCGGCGCGTTCGCCGACGAAGATGACGTCCACGTCGCTGACGTAGTTCAGTTCGCGGGCACCGCATTTGCCCATCGCGATGACCGCCAGCCGCGGTGGCGTCCGGTCGCCGCACGCGCTCAGCTCGGCCACCCGCAACGCGGCGGCCAGCGCGGCGTCGGCCAGGTCCGACAGCTGGGCGCCCACCACCGTGAACGGCAGCACCGGTTCGTCTTCGACCGTCGCGGCCAGATCGAGCGCGGCCAGCAACAGCAGCTGATCGCGGTACAGGGTCTGCAGGCGCGGCACCACGGAACCCGGCGCGTCCGATGCCTCGTCGACGCACTGGGTGAACGCCGCGCACAGCTCGTCGTGGCTGGGCAGTTTGGCCTTGCCGCGCAACAGTTTCCACGACTGGGGGTGCACAGCCAGGTGGTCGCCCAGCGCCAGCGACGACCCGAGCACGGCGAACAGCCGCCCGCGCAGGGGGCGTTCGGTGAGCAGCGCCGCGTTGAGCTCGTCCCAGTCGGCCTCGGGGTTCTCCGCCAGCCGCATCAGGGCGCGCAGCGCGGCGTCGGGGTCGGGGGCGCGCGACAGCGACCACAGCAGGTCCACGTGGGCCTGGTCGTCGTGGTCGTACCAACCCAGCTGCGTCAGGCGGTCGCTCGCCGGGGGATCGACCAAGCCGAGCCGGCCCACGCTGGGCAGCCGGGGGCGCTGCGTCGCGGGTTTGGTCACGCTCACGACGGTATCGCAACCCGCCTGGCGCGCAGGGGAAAGGCGGGCGCCGGGCCCTACAGCGACAGGTAGGTGCTCAGCTCGTAGGGGGTGACGTGGCTGCGATAGTTGGCCCACTCGGTGCGCTTGTTGCGCAGGAAGAAGTCAAAGACGTGCTCCCCCAAGGTTTCCGCGACGAGCTCGGAGGACTCCATGGCGCGCAGCGCGGCATCCAGGCTCGTCGGCAGCTCGCGGTAGCCCATCGCGATCCGCTCCTCGACGGTCAGGTCCCACACGTTGTCCTCGGCCTGGGGTCCCAGCACGTAGCCCTTCTCCACCCCGCGCAGCCCGGCGGCAAGCAGCACGGCGTACGCCAGATACGGGTTGCAGGCCGAGTCGGGGCTGCGCACCTCGATCCGCCGCGACGACGTTTTGTGCGGGGTGTACATCGGCACCCGCACCAGCGCCGAGCGGTTCGCCGCGCCCCACGACGCCGCCGTGGGCGCCTCGCCGCCATGCACCAGCCGCTTGTAGGAGTTGACCCATTGATTGGTGACCGCACTGATCTCGGAGGCGTGCTCGAGTATCCCGGCGATGAACGACTTGCCCACGTCGGAGAGCTGCAGCGGATCGTCCGGGCTGTGGAACGCGTTGACGTCGCCCTCGAACAGGCTCATGTGGGTGTGCATGGCCGAGCCCGGATGCTCGGCGAAGGGTTTGGGCATGAACGACGCCCGCGCCCCGTTCTCGATCGCGACTTCCTTGATGACGTAGCGGAAGGTCATCACGTTGTCGGCCATCGACAGCGCGTCGGCGAACCGCAAATCGATCTCCTGCTGGCCGGGCGCGCCCTCGTGGTGGCTGAATTCCACCGAGATGCCCATGAACTCCAGCGCCTCGATCGCGTGCCGACGGAAGTTGGAGGCCGAGTCGTGCACCGCCTGATCGAAATAGCCGGCGGTATCGACGGGAATCGGCCTCGACCCGTCGTCGGGGCCGGGCTTGAGCAGGAAGAACTCGATCTCGGGGTGCACGTAGCAGGAGAAGCCGAGGTCGTTGGCCTTCTGCAGCTGGCGCCGCAGCACGTGGCGCGGGTCCGCCCATGACGGCGAGCCGTCCGGCATGGTGATGTCGCAGAACATCCGCGCCGAGTGGTGGTGGCCGGCGGAGGCCCACGGCAACACCTGGAAGGTCGACGGGTCGGGGTTGGCCACGGTGTCGGATTCCGAGACGCGGGCGAAGCCCTCGATCGATGATCCGTCGAAGCCGATGCCTTCCTCGAAGGCCCCCTCGAGTTCGGCCGGGGCGATGGCCACCGATTTGAGCGTGCCGAGCACATCGGTGAACCACAGCCGAACGAAACGGATATCCCGTTCCTCCAGGGTGCGGAGGACGAATTCCTTCTGGCGATCCATAACCGAAACAGTAGGCAACAGCTGTTAATTCTGTGTTACCGATGCGCGCTCGGAACAATTGCGAACATTGCAAACAGGCTGCTCAGTGCCGTCAAGACTGGCACCGGTAGGACGGCGGCGGCAACGTCCCCGCGACGAGATAACGCGTCACAGCGCCGTCCACACACTGGTCGCCGTTGAACACCGCGGTGTGTTGGGTCCCGTCGTAGGTGATCAGCGGGCCGCCCAGTTGGCGGGCCAGGTTGACGCCGGCCTGATATGGGGTGGCCGGATCGTGCGTGGTGGAGACGACGACGACCTTGCCCGGCGCCGCCGGCGAGGCCGCGTGCGGCGTCGACGTCGCCGGCACCGGCCACAGCGCGCACAGGTCGCGGGGGGCGTCCCCGGTGAACTGCCCGTAGCTGAGGAACGGGGCCGCCTGGCGGATGCGCCGATCCGCCGACACCCAGCTCGCCGAATCCTTCGGCGTGGGCGCGTCGACGCACCGGATCGCATTGAACGCATCCTGATCGTTGGTGTAGTGCCCGCCGCGGTCGCGGCCCTCATAGTCGTCGGCGAGCAGCAACAGGTCGCCCGCGTCGGTGCCGCGCTGCAGCCCGAGCAGGCCGCTGGTCAGGTACTTCCAGTGCGCCGGCGTGTACAGCGCGTTGATGGTGCCGGTGGTCGCGTCGGCATAACTCAGGCCGCGGGAGTCCGACGTGTGGCCCGGCTTGGCGACCAACGGGTCGACGAGGGCGTGATAGCGGTTGACGAACTGGGCCGGGTCGGTGCCCAGCGGGCAGCCCGGTGAGCGGGCGCAGTCGGTGGCGTAGTCGTTGAAAGCGGTTTGGAATCCCGCCATCTGCTGCACGTTCTCGTCGACCGGGCCGACGGTCGGGTCGATCGCGCCGTCGAGCACCATCGTCCGGACGTGGGCGCCGAAGCGCTCCAGGTACGCGGTCCCCAGCTCGGTGCCGTAGCTATAGCCGAGGTAGTTGATCTGATCGTCGCCCAGCGCCTGGCGGACCATGTCCATGTCGCGGGCCACCGACGCGGTGCCGACGTTGGCCAGGAACCCGGTGCCCATCCGGGTCACGCACTGCTGGGCCAGCTGCTCATAAAGCTGTTCGATGTGCGCCACGCCGGCCGGACTGTAGTCGACCATCGGCTCGCGACGGTAGGCGTCGAACTCGGCGTCGGTGCGGCAGCGCAGCGCCGGGGTGGAATGCCCCACCCCTCGCGGGTCGAAGCCGACGAGGTCGAAGTTGCGCCGGATGGGCGTGTTCTCCAGATCCGACGCCATCCCGGCCACCATGTCGACCGCGGACCCGCCCGGGCCGCCCGGATTGACCAACAGCGAGCCGATTCGCTGGCCGGTCGCCGGCACGCGGATCACCGCCAGCTTGGCCTGCCCGGCGCCGGGATTGTCGTAGTCGACCGGGACGGACACCGTGGTGCACTGCGCGGTGGGGACATCGCTTGTGTCCGTGACGAATTGACCGCAGCTCCCCCACGGCTGCGGCGTGGCCACCGACGCCTTCGGCGCCGGGGTCTGCCCGGCGTCGGGTTCGGGGGTGGCGCCGGCCACCGCCGATTGCCCCACCACCAACGCGAATGACAGCAGCGCCGAGCTCAAGGACCCCAGGCGCGACATGGCTGTCATCGTGTCAGCCGCGGGTACCCGAAGCGGCGCGAAACGATTACGCCTTGGTCTCGTCTGCGGAGCACCGGCGCGTTGCGTTGCGCTCGGCGTCAGAGGTGTACCCGCACTAGCACTTTGCGCCGCTGGGCGGTGTGGCGCCGCCGACCAGGTATGCCGTGACGTAGTTGTCGATGCAGCCGTCGCCCTGGAACACGACCGTGTGCTGGGTCCCGTCGTAGGTGAGCAACGAGCTGCGCAGCTGGTTGGCCAGATCCACCCCGGCCTTGTACGGGGTCGCCGGGTCGTGGGTGGTCGAGACCACCACGGTCGGCGCCAGGCCGGGCGCGGAGATGGGGTGCGGCTTGCTGGTCGGCGGCACCGGCCAGAAGGCGCAGGTGCCCAGCGGCGCGTCCCCGGTGAACTGGCCGTAGCTCATGAACGGCGCGATCTCCCGCGAGCGCCGGTCTTCGTCAATCACCTTGGCGCGGTCGGTGATCGGCGGCTGGTCGACGCAGTTGATGGCGACCCGCGCGTCGGTGGCGTTGGTGTAGTGGCCGTGCGCGTCGCGGCGCATGTACATGTCGGCCAGCGCCAGCAGGGTGTCGCCCCGGTGGTCGGCCAGCTCGCCCAGCCCGTCGCTCAGGTGATGCCACAACGTCGGCGAGTACAGCGCCATGATCGTGCCGACGATGGCGTCGCTATAGCTCAGTCCCCGTGGGTCGTTCGTGGGGGCCGGCCTGCCGAGCATCGGGTTGTTGGGATCGACCAGCGGGTCGACCAGGCTGTGGTAGACGTCGACGGCCTTGGCCGGGTCGGTGCCCAGCGGGCAGGTCGGTTTCTTCGCGCAGTCGGTGGCGAAGTCGTTGAACGCGTCCTGGAAACCCTTGGCCTGGCGCAGGTCTGCCTCGATCGGATCGGCGTTGGGGTCGACGGCGCCGTCGAGGATCATCGCCCGCACCTTGTCCGGGTAGGCCTCCGCGTAGGCGGAGCCGATCCGGGTGCCGTAGGAGTAGCCGAGGTAGGTCAGCTTGTCGTCGCCCAGCGCCGCACGGATCGAGTCCAGATCCTTGGCGACGTTGACCGTGCCGACGTTGGCCAAGAAGTTCTTGCCCATCTTGTCGACGCAGCGGCCGACGAACTGCTTGGTCTCGTCCTCGATGTGCGCCACGCCCGCCGGGGTGTAGTCGACGTTGGGCTCGGTGCGGAGACGGTCGTTGTCGGCGTCGGAGTTGCACCAGACCGCAGGCCGCGACGACCCCACGCCGCGTGGATCGAAGCCCACCAGATCGAACCGCTCGCGGACCCGCTTGGGCAGCGACTGCACCACCCCCAGCGCGGCCTCGATGCCCGACTCCCCGGGACCGCCCGGGTTGATCACCAGCGAGCCGATCTTGTCGCCGGTGGCCGGGAACCGGATCATCGCCAGCGTCGCGACGTCGCCGTCGCGGTGGTCGTAGTCCACCGGCACCGCCAGCTTGCCGCACAGCGCCCCGGGGGGAATCTTGGCCTTCGGGTTCGAGGACTTGCACGGTGTCCATTCGACGGCCTGCCCCAGCTTGGGTTCGGCCAGTAGGGCGCGGCCGCCGACGACGCGAACGCAGCCCGCGAGCAGCAGCGCCACGGCAGCAAACGCCGTCCCAACCAGCAGCGTGCGCGCAACCTTGTCGCGGGAAGACAGACCCATGCCCACATATGCTGCCAGAGCCAAGCTGAGATTCTCATGAGCGGCGCCACCGGCCCTCCGGCGGGCGACGGCGATCGGGCCCGCATGTATGGCACACATCACAGCGACGGTGCAACCGCACAGCAGAGATGGCAGAATGGCACCGTCAGACGAACCCGGGGACCCTGCGAGGCCACGAGGATCGACCCGACCACCACTAGGGACAATGATGTCTGAGCAGAACGTTTATGGTGCAGGCACGTCGGAGCAGCCGCTCCCCAAGATCCGCACCCATCACCTGCAGAAGATGAAGGCCGAAGGCCACAAGTGGGCCATGCTCACGGCCTACGACTTCTCCACCGCCCGCATCTTCGACGAGGCGGGCATTCCGGTCCTGCTGGTCGGCGACTCGGCCGCCAACGTCGTCTACGGCTACGACACCACGGTGCCCGTCTCGATCGACGAGATGATCCCGTTGGTGCGCGGCGTGGTGCGGGGCGCCCGGCACGCCCTGGTCGTCGCGGACCTCCCGTTCGGCAGCTACGAGGCCGGACCCGCCGCGGCCCTGGCGTCGGCGACCCGGTTCATGAAGGAGGGCGGGGCACACGCCGTCAAGCTCGAGGGCGGCGAGCGGGTGGCCGAGCAGATCGCCTGCCTGACCGCGGCCGGCATCCCGGTGATGGCGCACATCGGCTTCACGCCGCAGAGCGTCAACAGCCTGGGCGGGTTCCGGGTGCAGGGCCGCGGTGACGCCGCGGAACAGACCGTGCACGACGCGATCGCGGTCGCCGAGGCCGGGGCGTTCTCCGTCGTCATGGAGATGGTGCCGGCCGAACTGGCCACGCAGATCACCGGCAAGCTGACCATCCCGACCATCGGCATCGGCGCCGGCCCCAACTGCGACGGCCAGGTCCTGGTCTGGCAGGACATGGCCGGCGTCAGCAGCGGCAAGGCCGCGCGCTTCGTCAAGCGGTTCGCCGACGTCGGCGACCAACTGCGCCGGGCCGCCACCCAATACGCGCAAGAGGTGGCCGAGGGCACCTTCCCCGCCGACGAGCACTGCTTCTGACGTAATCCCCCAAACCGCCAAACCCGTTGTGTGGCAGGCGCGTACGATTGCTCTTGGATAGCTTCTCAAGAGCGAAGGTGAACACATCGACCGGGGGATTTGTGGTGACTTCGTGCACCGCCGAAGCGTGCTGAAGTTACCGCTATTGCTGGCAGGAGGCACGGCACTGGCCCGAGCACCTCGCGCGGTCGCGCAGCCCGCGCCTGGCACCTCGCCGCAGGCAAGCCGCTGGTCACCCGAGCGCGCCAACCGGTGGTATCAGGCTCAGGGCTGGCCGGTCGGGGCGAACTACATCACGTCGAACGCGATCAACCAGCTGGAGATGTTTCAGCCCGACACGTTCGACCCGCGGCGCGTCGACACCGAACTGGGCTGGGCCCGCGCCAACGGGCTCAACGCGGTGCGGGTCTTCCTGCACGACCTGTTGTGGGCGCAGGACCAACGGGGGTTTCAGGTCCGCCTCGCCCAGTTCGTCGACATCGCGGCGCGCCACGACATCAAGCCGCTGTTCGTGTTGTTCGATTCCTGCTGGGATCCCCGTCCCGAGGCCGGCCCGCAGCGCGCCCCCACCCCGGGCGTGCACAACTCCGGTTGGGTCCAGAGCCCGGGCGCGCAGCGCCTCGACGACCGCGGCTACCTGAACACGCTGCGGGCCTACGTCACCGGGGTGCTGACCCAATTCCGCACCGACGACCGCGTTTTGGGCTGGGACCTGTGGAACGAGCCGGACAATCCGTCGAAGTACTACCGCTCCGTCGAGCGGGGCGACAAGCTCGACCTGGTCGCCGACCTGCTTCCCCAGGTGTTCGGCTGGGCCCGCACGGTCGATCCGTCCCAGCCGCTGACGAGCGCGGTCTGGGACGGCGAGTGGGCCGACCCCGGTCGTCGCAGCGCGATCAGCGGCATCCAGCTGGACAACTCCGACGTGATCACATTCCACTCCTACGCCGCGCCGCCGGAGTTCGAGGGGCGCATCGCCGAGCTCGCACCCCTCGGGCGCCCCATCCTGTGCACCGAATACATGGCCCGCCCGTTGGGCAGCACCGTCCAGGGCGTGCTGCCCATCGCGAAGCGCTACAACGTCGGTGCGTTCAACTGGGGGCTGGTCGCCGGGAAAACCCAGACCTTCTTCCCGTGGGACTCATGGGAGCACCCATATCCCGCCTTGCCCGACGAGTGGTTCCACGACCTGCTCGCCCCCGACGGGCGCCCTTTCCGCGAGCCCGAGACTCAGACGATTCGCGAGCTGAGCGGGCTGGCAATGCATCTGCACGACGCGCCGCCCCCCGGCTGAGCTACTGGCACCGATTCTCCGAAATCGATCAACGGCTGGCGAATGCCCTCCAGGTCGGCGTGCGGTAACCGGGATATGGCAGGCTATGGGAGCCCATCACCACCCTTCCCGACGTTCAAGGCCGCGGCGACGCGCCCGCAACGGAGCCGAAAATGCCTGCTAAAGCGCCGCAAACCTCGCGCCATTTAGAGGTGGAGCGCAAGTTCGACGTCGGCGAGTCCACCGTGTCGCCTTCGTTCGAAGGCATCGCCGCGGTGGCGCACGTCGACAAGTCGCCGACGCAGACGTTGGACGCGACGTACTTCGACACCCCGGCACAGGACCTGGCCCGCAACAAGATCACCCTGCGCCGCCGCACCGGTGGTGCCGACGCGGGGTGGCACCTGAAGCTGCCCGCCGGACCCGAGGTCCGCACCGAAGTGCGGGCACCGCTGGACGCCTCCGGCCCGGACAACCCCGACACCGTGCCGGAAGAACTGGTGGACGTCGTGCTGGCGATCGTCCGCGACCGCCCGCTGGAGCCGGTCGCGCGCATCACCACGCAACGCGAAAGCCAGGTGTTGTACGCCGCGGACGGCACCCCGCTGGCGGAGTTCTGCAACGACCACGTCACCGCGTGGTCGGCCCAGACCTCCGATGACGCCGACCTGGAGCCCACCCAGCAGGAGTGGCGCGAATGGGAATTGGAGCTCATCGAGTCAAGCGGGGCGTCCAACGGCGCCCCCGACACCGAACTGTTGAACCGCCTGGGTAACCGGCTGCTCGACGCCGGCGCCGCACCCGCCGGTCACGCCTCCAAGCTCGCGCGGGTGCTCGGCACGACGCCGCGGCCCATCGGCGATCAGCCCGCCGAGCACCCGCTGCAGCGCGCGGTGGCCGAGCAGATCCGCGAACTGTTGGTGTGGGATCGCGCCGTGCGGGCCGACGCGTTCGATTCCATTCACCAGATGCGGGTCACCACTCGCAAGCTGCGCAGCCTGCTACGCGACTACGAGGAAACGTTCGGACTGCCCGACACCTGGGTCCTCGACGAACTCCGCGAACTGGCCGGCATCCTCGGCATCGCCCGCGACGCCGAGGTGCTTGCGGAGCGTTACGAGCGTGAATTGGACGGGCTGGCACCGGATTTGGTGCGCGGACCGGTGC
>NZ_LATC01000071.1:0-26755 GCF_001414075.1 Mycobacterium sp. UM_11
ACACCTACAATCACCACCGCGGCCACACCGCACTCGGCGGCCAACCACCCGCCACTCGCGTACCTAACCTCTCAGGTCAGTACAACTAGCCCGCGTGCTCCTCGGTCCCGTCGAGCGGCAGGCAGACCGTCGTCATGATCTTGTCGGCCAGCGTCTGCCGCTTCGAATCCCACAGCGGGAAAAGGAAACCGATGAAGCAGATGATCGCGTCGACGAAGTGGGCCAGCGACCGCACAACGGACATCCCGAACCCGATCGGCCGGCCGGTGACCTCGCTGACCACCTTGAACTTCATCACCGACTTGCCGACGCTCGACCCGGTGGTGCCCTGGCGGTAGCCGTAGTTCCAGATGAGATAGGCCAGCCCCACCAGCGACGCCAACCACTGCACGGCCAAGCCGATGGTCGAGTTCTGCGTGGCGCAGTACTGGTTGACGGCGTACTGCGTGACGTCGGTGACGCACGACGTCTGCTGGGTGGCGACCAGGATCCCGGTCCCGATGCCGTGCACGACGGCGTACGGGAGGATGTCGATGATGAACGCCACCAGCCTGGTGAGCCACGGGGTGTAGGACTCCGTCGGCAACGTGCGGATCGCCGGTCCCGGAGGCGGCGGCGCGTAGCCACCGGAGGACGGCGGGGGCGGGGGGTACGAACCGCCCGGCGGCGGTGGCGGCGGGTAGGAAGCGCCGGTGGGTGCGGGCGGGGTCTCCTGCCCACCCGGTGATCCGGGCGACGGCGGAGGTGGCGGGTAAGCGCCGCCGGACGGCGGTTGATCGGTCATGAGCACCCTTCCACTGCGGACCAGCTGAACCAGGCCGCATTACAGTACCTGAGCGCACAGCGGCCGGGCGAGACTTGCGTGGCGCGCCCGCTAGCGTCGCCGCGGCCCGTCCGAGAGGAATCCGAGCAGGTCATATCGGGTGATGACGCCGACCGGCTTGCCCTCCTCGACCACCATCAAGGCGTCCCAGTCGCGCAGCGCCTTGCCGGCCGCGCTGACCAACTCGCCCGCGCCGATCATCGGCAGCGGCGGGCTCATGTGCTGCGAGACGGCGTCGGCCAGCTTGGCGCGGCCCTCGAAGACGGCCGACAGCAGCTCGCGCTCGGAGACGCTGCCCGCGACCTCGCCGGCCATCACCGGCGGCTCGGCGCCGACCACGGGCATCTGGGACACCTCGTACTCGCGCAGGATCCCGATGGCGTCGCGCACGGTTTCGGACGGATGGGTGTGCACCAGGTCGGGCAGGGCGCCGGATTTGCCGCGCAGCACGTCGCCCACCGTGGACTCCTCGGTGGAACCGTCGAGCCGGCTGCGCAGGAAGCCGTACGACGACATCCAGGCGTCGTTGAAGATCTTCGCCATGTAGCCGCGGCCGCCGTCGGGCAGCAGCACCACGACCAGCGAGTCGGGGCCGGCCTCCTCGGCGACCTTCAGCGCGGCCACCACCGCCATCCCGCACGACCCCCCGACCAGCATCGCCTCCTCCCGGGCCAGCCGCCGGGTCATGTCGAACGAGTCGGAGTCGGACACCGCGATGATCTGGTCGGGCACGGTCGGGTCGTAGGCGGCCGGCCAGAAGTCCTCGCCCACGCCCTCCACCAGGTAGGGCCGTCCGGTGCCGCCGGAATACACCGAGCCCTCGGGGTCGGCGCCGATGACGCGGACGGCCCCGCCCGACACCTCTTTGAGGTAGCGGCCCGCGCCGGTGATCGTGCCGCCGGTGCCGATGCCGGCGACGAAATGGGTGATCTTGCCGTCGGTGTCGGCCCAGATCTCCGGGCCGGTGGTGGCGTAGTGGCTGGCCGGGCCTTCCGGGTTGGCGTACTGGTCGGGCTTCCACGCGCCGTCGATCTCACGGGTCAGCCGGTCGGAGACGCTGTAGTAGCTGTCCGGGTGCTCGGGCGGGACCGCCGTCGGGCACACCACCACCTCCGCGCCGTAGGCGAGCAGCACGTTGCGCTTGTCCTCGCCGACCTTGTCAGGGCAGACGAACACGCACTTGTAGCCGCGCTGCTGGGCCACCAGCGCCAGGCCGACGCCGGTGTTGCCCGAGGTCGGTTCGACGATGGTGCCGCCGGGCTTCAGCAGCCCGCTCGCCTCGGCGGCGTCGATCATCCGCGCCGCGATCCGATCCTTCGAGCTACCACCGGGATTGAGGTACTCGACCTTGGCGGCCACGGTTCCGGCGCCGTCGGGAACGACGGAATTCAGGCGAACGAGCGGCGTGCCGCCGATGAGCTCACTGATGTGCTGGGCGATCCGCATGCCTTCATGGTGTCAGGCGGCTTCCGCGGGTGCACGATGTGCTCGCCCCGGCGGGCGGTGGCGGTCGCTACTCGGTGGCCTCGCGGATATAGTCGCCGATCTGCCGCAGCGAGCGGACCGCCTCCGGCACCATCGGGGCGGCCAGCTGGAAGTCGTGGATCTGGCCGGGCCACACCCGCACCTCGGCCGGCACCCCGGCCGCCGCGAGCCGGTCGGCCGCCAGCCGCGCGTCGTGCAGCAACACCTCGGACCCCGAGACGTGGATCAGCGTCCGCGGCAGGCCCGCTTTGATGTGCTCCAACGGCTCGTAGATCTCCTCGGGCCGCCCCGCGATCTTGTGCTTGTCGGCCGCGCTGGCCACCAGGGCGGCCAGCGCGTCGAAGGCCCGGTGCGAGAACATCGCGTCGGTGTTGATGTTGGGATGCGCCTGCTTGTCTTCCTTGGCCAGCTGCAGCAGCGGCGAGATCATCACCAGGGCCGCCGGCTCCTCGTCTTCGGCCTGGAGGCGTTGCGCCAGCGCGAGCGCCAGGTAGCCGCCCGCCGAGTCGCCGGCCAGCACGATCTGCTCGGGCTGGTAACCGTGCAGCCGCAGCCACTGGTAGCCGTCGTGGCAGTCGTCGAGGGCCATCCCGATCGAATGCTTGGGCAGCAGCCGGTAGTTGACCACCAGGACCGGCGAGTCGGCGAACCTCGACAGGGTCTCGACCAGCCGGCCGTGCGAGTTCGCCCCGCAGGTCAGGAACGCCCCGCCGTGGAAGTAGACGACCACGCGGCGGGTGCCGTCGGCGGGCAGCACGCCGGGCGCACGCACCAGCTGCGCCGACGCGTTCGGCAGCTTCACCGTCTCGCGGACGGTGGCCGACACCGGCAGGACCACGCGGGCCGCCAGGTCGATCAGGCCCCACGGCCAGGGGAAGTTCGGGACGTGGCTGCCGGCGGACAGCACCGGCCGGATAGTCACCCGCGACGTCAGGTTCGCCACCCGCGCAGCAACGCTTGGCCCCGATTCGAGAACCTCGACCGGCGCCCCATCGCTCATGGCGAACTTGCGGGTCTTGGCCCGTCGGACCCTAAGGACTTCGTGAGGACGAAGGGCATTCCGGGGGGAGCCGGATACTCTGCCGGGTGCGCTCATGCTCAACACTTTCTACGCCGTTGTAGTGCGATACAGCATGTGACGAGGCAGCTGAGCGTCTGGTTCAGCCATTCACGCCGGGCGCTCAGCCAACCCCGCGAACTCAGCTTGACAGCCACTTCTTAAGAGAACGTTTAAAGAGTCCGATTTGTTACCAACTTCGGTTCGGGCCGTGACCACATTGTTGGTCAGCGGGCCCCGCAAACATGCGAGCGCATCTAAACTGGACTGCGTGACCATGCGGGTGCCTCGCCGTTCGGCGATCGCCCTGGCCACTGCAGGCGCACTCGCCTCGACAGGGACTGCCTACCTGGGGGCGCGCAACCTGCTAGTCGGCCAGGCGACGCACGCGCGCACGGTCATCCCCAAGTCGTGGGACATTCCCCCGCGCGCCGACGGGGTTTACAGCCCGGGCGGCGGGCCGGTGGAACGGTGGCACCGCGGCGTGCCCTTCGACCTGAGCCTGATGATCTTCGGCGACTCGACCGCCGCCGGCTACGGCTGCGCGAGCGCCGAAGAGGTGCCGGGCGTGCGGATCGCGCGCGGCCTCGCCGAGCAGACCGGCAAGCGGATCCGGCTGAGCACCAAGGCCATCGTCGGGGCGACGTCGAAGGGCGTGTGCGGTCAGGTGGACGCGATGTTCGTGGCGGGGGCGCCGCCGGACGCGGCGGTGATCATGGTCGGCGCCAACGACGTGACGGCCCTCAACGGCGTCAGCCAGTCGGCGCAGCGGCTCGGGCTGAGCGTCCGCAAGCTGCGCGCCCGCGGCGCGGTGGTGATCGCCGGCACGTGCCCGGACCTGGGCGTCATCACCGCGATCCCGCAGCCGCTGCGCTCGCTGGCCCACGAGCGCTGTTCGCAGCTCGCGCGCGCCCAGGCCGCCGCGGTTCGGGCCGCCGGCGGCCTGCCGGTGCCGCTGGCGCAGTTGCTGACCCCGCAATTCCGCTCCACGCCCCACGTGATGTTCTCCCCGGACGGCTTTCACCCGTCCGCCCCCGCGTACGCGATCGCGGCCGACGCGCTGCTGCGCGCGCTGTGCGAAGCGTTGGACGTCGAGGTCGACCTGCCGCCGCTGGAGTTGGCGGCGTCAATGACGGAGCCGGTCCTCGGCCCGCGCCACACCCGGCACAGCGTGATGTCGCGGCTGTGGCGGCGCCCGGCGCCGGGGCCCGCCCCGTCTGCGTACCCACCGGTCGGCAACGACTAGATTCGAGCTAGCCCGTCGGCGTGGAATCACCACCCGGTGTACGGAGCGAGCTTGTCCCATCCGGAAGGGATTTGAAGGGAACCGTCATGCCTGAAGCCGTAATTGTCTCCGCCGCTCGCTCGCCGATCGGCCGGGCGATGAAGGGGTCGCTGGTGTCCATGCGGCCCGACGACCTGGCCGCCCAGATGGTGCGGGCCGCGCTGGACAAGGTGCCGGCGCTCAACCCGCACCAGATCGACGACCTGATCCTGGGCTGCGGCCTGCCGGGCGGCGAGTCCGGCTTCAACATGGCCCGCGTCGTCGCCGTCGAACTCGGCTTCGACTTCCTGCCCGGCACCACCGTGAACCGGTACTGCTCGTCCTCGCTGCAGACCACGCGGATGGCGTTCCACGCGATCAAGGCCGGCGAGGGTGACGCGTTCATCTCCGCCGGCGTGGAGACGGTGTCCCGGTTCGGCAAGGGCAACTCCGACTCGTGGCCCGACACCAAGAACCCGCTGTTCGACGAGGCCCAGGAGCGGACGTCGGCGGCGGCCGCGGGGGCCGACGAGTGGCACGACCCCCGCGCCGACGGCAACCTGCCCGACGTCTACATCGCCATGGGCCAGACCGCCGAGAACGTCGCCATCCTGACCGGCGTCAGCCGCGAAGAGCAGGACCGCTGGGGCGTGCGCAGCCAGAACCGGGCCGAGGAGGCGATCAACAGCGGGTTCTTCGAGCGGGAGATCACCCCGGTGACCCTGCCGGACGGCACGACCGTGGCCAAGGACGACGGGCCGCGCGCGGGCACCACGTACGAGAAGGTTTCCGAGCTCAAGCCGGTGTTCCGGCCCAACGGCACCGTCACCGCGGGCAACGCCTGCCCGCTGAACGACGGCGCCGCCGCACTGGTGATCACCAGCGACACCAAGGCCAAGGAACTCGGCCTGACGCCGCTGGCGCGCATCGTGTCCACCGGCGTGAGCGGTCTCTCGCCGGAGATCATGGGGCTGGGCCCGATCGAGGCGTCCAAGAAGGCGCTGGCCCGCGCCGGCATGTCGATCAACGACATCGACCTCTACGAGATCAACGAGGCGTTCGCCGTCCAGGTGCTGGGCTCGGCGCGCGAGCTGGGCATGGACGAGGACAAGCTGAACGTGTCGGGCGGGGCGATCGCGCTGGGCCACCCGTTCGGCATGACCGGCGCGCGGATCGCGACCACGCTGATCAACAACCTGCAGACGCACGACAAGACGCTGGGCTTGGAGACCATGTGCGTCGGCGGCGGGCAGGGCATGGCGATGATCATCGAGCGGCTGAGCTAACCGCGCCGAACACCATCGGCAACGGCGCGCAGCTTGTCCGGGTTGGCCACGTTGTGGATGGTGGCGATGCGCCCGTCCGCGTCGAGTTCGACGGTGAGCGTGGCGATCACGCGGCCCGCGGCCGAGAAAACGATGCCCGGCCCGCCGTTGATGTCGACGACTTCGGCTGTCATGTCGGCGATTTCGACGCCCTCGTAGGGGCGCTTGGTGACCCCGGCCAGCCAGGCGGCGACCTTGGCCATGCCCTCGACCGGGCGCAGCGCCTGGCGCACCTTTCCGCCGCCGTCCGTCCATAGCGTGACGTCGGGGGCGAGCAGCTGCATGAGGTCGTTGATGTCCCCGCCGGTCGCCGCGGCGAAGAAGCGTTCGGTGACCGCGCGTTTCTTGCCGCGGTCGGCCTCGAACCTGGGCCGGCGGGCCTGCACGTGGTTGCGGGCGCGGTGGCCCGCCTGGCGCACGGCCGCCTCGGAACGCTCGACGGCCGAAGCGATTTCGGCGTAGCTGAAGTCGAACACCTCCTTGAGGACGAACACCGCACGCTCCAGCGGGCTCAGCGTCTCGAGCACAACCAGCATCGCCATCGACACCGATTCGGCGGCCGCGACGTCCTCGGCCGTGTCCTCGCTCGTGAGGATCGGCTCGGGAAGCCACGGCCCGACGTAGGTCTCTCGCTGGCGCCGGGTCGAGCGCAGTCGTTCCATCGACAGATTCGACACGATGCGGGACAGGTAGGCCTTGGGGTCGGCGACCTGACCGCGATCGGCCGCCGACCACTTCAGCCACCCATCCTGGACCACGTCTTCGGCGTCGGCGGCCGACCCCAGAATCCGATATGCGATGGCGAACAACAGTTTCCGATGTTCTATGAAGGTGCGCTCGTCGGTGCTCATCGGGTGAAGCCCCCACCGCGCCGCCATGTCACGGCGCCCAGCGCGGGCAGCAGCTTGAGCAGCCGGTAGGTCGTCCAGGGGCTGGCGCTCACCGTCTCCTTGTATGCCACCGCCCACCGGCCGGCCAGATAGAAACGCGTCGGGCTGTCGTCGGGCCGGGTGAACTGGATGACGCCGTCGTGGCGTCCCAGGCTCACCGGCTGGTGGATGTAGCCGAACCGGAACCGCTTGGGCTGCTTGCCCTTCAGCTCTCGCACGATGTTGGCGGCGGCGTGCACGCCGGTCGGGATGCCGCTCTGGCAGGTGCCGTGCACGAGGCCGTATCCCTGCCGGACCGCCGCGGCGTCGCCGACGACGTACACGTTCGGGTGGGACACCGAACGCAGCGCCGCGTCGGTGATGATCCGGCCGCGCTCGTCGACCCGCAGGCCCGCGGCGGCCGCCACCGGCGACACCCGCACTCCCGTCGTCCACAGCACCGCCCGCGCCGCGACGACCTCGCCGTCGGCCAGGGCGACCCCGTCGGGCATCACCTTGACGACGTCGACGCCGGCACGGACCCGGACGCCCAACCGGGTCAACCCGGAATTCAGGCGGGCGCGCGCCTCGGGGCCCATCGTCGATCCGGGCTCCTGCCGGCTCACCAGGACGACGTCGAGTTCCGGATGGCGCTCGGCGATCTCGGCCGCCGATTCGATTCCGGTCAGGCCGCCGCCGGCGACCACCACCGTGCCGGTGTCGAGCCGATCCAGCTGCTGGGCCAGCAGCCCGGCGTCGTGGGCGGTGTTGAGGGTGTAGGCGAATTCGTCGACACCGGGCACGGCCTCGGTGTCGGCGACACTGCCGAGCGCGTATACCAGCGTGTCGTAGCCGATGGTGCGCTCGTCGTCGAGCCGGACGGTCCGCGCGTCGGCGTCGACTCCGGTGACCCATCCCCGCACGAACTCGACGTCGGTGCCGGCGAGCATGTCCGGAATCTGGAGGTCGGCCAGCCGCTGGCCCGAAGCCGTCTGGTGCAGGCGCAGCCGCTCGGTGAAACGAGCCTGGGGGTTGACCAGGGTGACGCGGACGTCGTCGCGGCCCTTGACCCGACGCGCCAAGCGGGTGGTCGCCGCCATGCCGGCGTAGCCGGCGCCGATGATCACGATGTGCTTCATGATGCTGCCTTTCGCGAGCGAATGTGTGCTGACAACAAGCAGACGCATCCAGCCGTCGCGGTTGTGACATCGGGTCACGCAAACGCGCAAAAAAACCGGCACGCTGGCGGGGCGTGCCGGTTTTTTCGTGTCAGTCGCGGCTAGTCGTTCTGCAGGTAACTGAGCAGCCGCAGGATCTCGAGGTACAGCCAGACCAGGGTCACGGTCAGGCCGAGCGCGATGCCCCAGGCCGCCTTGTCCGGCGCGCCGGCGCGCACCATCTGGTCGGCCGCATCGAAGTCGATCAGGAAGCTGAACGCCGCGATGCCGATGCAGACCAGCGAGAAGATGATCGCGACCGTCCCGCCGCTGCGCAGGCCCAGGCCGGTGCCGCCGCCGACGTGGAACATCGCGAGCACGAAGTTGCCCAGCATCAGGGCCAGCACGCCGAACATGGCCGCGACCAGCATCCGGGTGAACTTGGGCGTCACCCGGATCGCGCCCGTCTTGTAGACGACGAGCATCCCGAAGAACACCCCGAAGGTGCCCAGGACCGCCTCCCCGATCAGGGCGCCCGCGTTCGCGTGCGAGACCGAGAAGTTGGCGAACACGAACGAGACGGCGCCCAGGAACAGCCCCTCGAGCACGGCGTAGCTGAGCACGATGGCCGGGCTGTCCTGCTTGCGGCCGAAGGTGGCGACCAGCACCAGGCCCAGGCCGCCGAGCGCGCCGATCATGGTCAGCGGCATCGCCAGCGCGAGGTTGGACGCCACCAGGAAGTAGGACACCACCGCGGACACCGCCAACACGGCCAGCGTGATGCCGGTCTTGGTGACGACGTCGTCGATGGTCAGCGGACGCGAGGCCCTGGCCTCCTGGTAAGGGGCCTGGTAGGGGGCCGCGTAGGGGTCGGCACCGTACCCGGGCATCGGGGCCGCGCCCGTGCCGAATTGCGCGTATCCGCCCTGTTGCTTGGGCAACGAACGAAATACCGGATTGCTTGTCTCCCGCACCGTCGGATCCTCTCTATTGGCTTCGAGCTGTGCGAACACAATCTCAACGATCAGCGTCCCGTCCGGGTTCCCGGCCGACCTGGAGTATTTGCTGCTGTCGTCGCGTTAAAGATAACCCTTACCCGCGGGTATCGCGCCGGTCGTCACGATCTAGATTTTTCGTCGAGGATGGCGGCGATGGGAGGCCAGGGCGTGACCGACGGATCCGATGGAGTTCTCACCCGTGTCGACGGCAACGTCGGTCTGATCACGCTCAACCGCCCCAAGGCGATCAACTCGCTCAACCAGCCGATGGTGGACGCGCTGAGCGCCGTTCTCACCCGCTGGGCGGCCGACGACGCGGTGCGGGCGGTGGTGCTCTCCGGCGCCGGCGAACGCGGGTTGTGCGCGGGCGGCGACGTGGTCTCGATCTACCACAGCGCCCGCAAGGACGGGGTCGAGGCGCGGCGGTTCTGGCGCGACGAGTATCAGCTCAACGCCCAGATCGCCGACTTCGCCAAGCCCTACGTCGCGCTGATGGACGGCATCGTGATGGGTGGCGGGGTCGGCGTCAGCGCGCACGCGGACACCCGGGTGGCGACCGATACCTCCAAGATCGCGATGCCGGAGGTGGGCATCGGCTTCGTGCCCGACGTCGGCGGGATGTTCCTGCTCTCCCGGGCGCCCGGCGGGCTGGGCCGGCACGCCGCGCTCACCGGGGCGCCGTTCACCGGCGCCGACGCCATCGCGATGGGGTTCGCCGACCACTACGTGCCGCACGGTGAGCTCGAGGCGTTCACCCGCGCGATCGTCGCCGACGGGGTCGACAGCGCGCTGTCCCGGCACACCGTTGAGCCGCCGCCCAGTGAGCTTGCCGCACAACGGGATTGGATCGACGATTGCTACGCCGGCGACACGGTCGAGGACATCGTCGCCGCGCTTCGCGGGCGCGGCGGCCCCGCCGGCGCGGCCGCCGACCTGATCGCCACCCGATCGCCGATCTCGTTGTCGGTGACCTTGGAGGCCATCCGGCGCGCCGCGAAACTCGACACGGTGAAAGACGTTCTCGTTCAGGACTATCGGGTGTCGTCGGCGTCGCTGCGGTCACACGACCTGGTGGAGGGCATCCGGGCGCAGCTGATCGACAAGGATCGCAACCCGCAATGGTCGCCGGCGACGCTCGCCGAGGTGACCGCGGCCGACGTCGAAGCGTATTTCACCCCGGTCGACGACGACCTGAGTTTCTAGAAAGGCGATTCGGTGACAGACACGACCTCCAGCAGCTACGAAACGATCCTGGTCGAGCGCGAGGAGCGCGTCGGCATCATCACCCTGAACCGGCCGAAGGCGCTCAACGCGCTGAACACCCAGGTGATGAACGAAGTCACTGCGGCGGCAACGGAATTCGATAAGGATCCGGGAATCGGCGCGATCATCATCACCGGATCGGCCAAGGCGTTCGCCGCGGGCGCCGACATCAAGGAGATGGCCGGCCTGACGTTCGCCGAGGCGTTCGACGCGGACTTCTTCGCCCCCTGGGCCAAACTGGCCGCCGTGCGCACCCCGACCATCGCCGCGGTGGCCGGCCACGCGCTCGGCGGCGGCTGCGAGCTCGCCATGATGTGCGACCTGCTGATCGCCGCGGACACCGCGAAATTCGGTCAGCCGGAGATCAAACTCGGCGTGCTGCCCGGCATGGGCGGCTCGCAGCGGCTGACCCGCGCCATCGGCAAGGCCAAGGCCATGGACCTCATCCTGACCGGGCGCACCATCGGCGCCGCCGAAGCCGAACGCAGCGGCCTGGTTTCGCGCGTAGTGCCGGCCGACGACCTGCTGACCGAGGCCAAGGCCGTCGCCACCACCATCTCCCAAATGTCGCGGTCGGCGGCCCGGATGGCCAAGGAGGCCGTCAACCGCGCGTTCGAATCGACCCTGACCGAGGGGCTGCTCTACGAACGTCGGCTCTTTCACTCCACCTTCGCGACCGAGGACCAGTCCGAAGGCATGACGGCGTTCATCGAAAAGCGCACTCCCAACTTCACGCACCGGTAGGCCTGCGATGAGCGAACCCGGATCAGCCGTCACCGAACAAGCCCCGGGCCCGGAGGCCGGACCCGAGGCCGCCCCGGAAGCCGAAGCACCGCCCTCGACCCGAAAGCCTTGGTGGGTACGCCATTACACGTTCACCGGCACCACGGTCGGGCTCGTCTTCATCTGGTTCTCCATGACGCCGTCACTGCTGCCCCGCGGGGCGCTGTTCCAGGCGTTGGTCAGCGGGATCTCCGGCGCCATCGGTTACGGGCTGGGCGTTTTCGCCGTGTGGCTGGTCCGCTACATGCGCGCCAAGGATCACAGCCCGCCGCCGCCGCGGTGGGCGTGGATGGTGCTGATCCCGGTCGGTGCGCTCGGCATGGTGTTGATGGCGATCTGGTTCCACGTCTGGCAGGACAACGTGCGCGACCTGATGGGCGTCGCGCACCTGCAGTGGTACGACTACCCCGTGGCCGCGGGGCTGTCCCTGGTGGTGCTGTTCACGCTCGTCGAGATCGGCCAGTTCATCCGGTTGCTGGTCAGGTTCCTGGTCGCTCAGGTCGACCGCATCGCGCCGTTCCGGCTGTCAGCGACCATTGTGGTGGCGTTGCTGGTGGTGCTCACCATCACGTTGCTCAACGGTGTCGTGCTCAAGTTCGCGATGCGCACCATGAACAACACCTTCGCCTCGGCGAACAACGAGATGAATCCCGACACCGCGCCGCCGAAGACGCCGCTGCGATCCGGTGGCCCCGAGTCGCTCGTGTCGTGGGAATCCCTTGGCCACCAAGGTCGCATCTTCGTGGAGGCCGGGCCGACGGTCGCCCAGCTCAGCGCGTTCAACGGCGTGCCGGCGGCCGAACCGATCCGCGCCTACGCCGGGCTGAACTCCGCGGACGGCATCACCGCGACCGCCGAACTCGCCGCGCGCGAGCTGCAGCGCACCGGCGGACTGCAGCGCGCGGTCGTCGCCGTCGCCACGACCACCGGCACCGGCTGGATCAACGAGGCGGAGGCCGACGCGCTCGAGTACATGTACAACGGCAACACCGCGATCGTCAGCATGCAGTACTCGTTCCTGCCGAGTTGGCTGTCCTTCCTGGTGGACAAGGAGAACGCCCGGCACGCCGGGCAGGCGCTGTTCGAGGCCGTCGATCGCCTGATTCGCCAGATGCCCGAGGCCCAACGGCCCAAGCTCGTCGTCTTCGGCGAAAGCCTGGGATCTTTCGGCGGCGAGGCGCCGTTCATGAGCCTCAACAACGTCCTCGCGCGCACCGACGGCGCCCTGTTCAGCGGACCGACGTTCCAGAACACCATCTGGACCGACCTGACGTCCACGCGCGACGCCGGTTCCCCGGAGTGGCTGCCGATCTACGACCACGGCAAGTACGTCCGGTTCGTCGCGCGCCCAAGCAATTTGGGCCGCCCGTACTCCGCGTGGGACCGACCGCGGGTGGTCTATCTGCAGCACGCCTCGGATCCGATCGCCTGGTGGTCCCCCGATCTGCTGTTCAGCCAACCCGATTGGCTGCGGGAGCGGCGGGGCTACGACGTGCTGCCCGAAACACATTGGATCCCGGTGGTGACGTTCCTGCAGGTGTCGGCGGACATGGCGGTGGCGGTCGACGTGCCCGAGGGGCACGGCCACCACTACGTCGCCGACGCGGCCGACGGTTGGGCCGCGGTGCTCTCCCCGCCGGGTTGGACGCCGGAGAAGACCAACAAGCTACGGCCGCTGCTGCATTCGGAGGCCACCTCCACCGGGTAGCTAGAGCCAGCGGCGCCCGGAGTCGGCGAACGGTCCCGGCGCGGCGTCCACCGGGGCCGGAGAAAGTTGTTCGAGCACACCGGCACCCGCGAGCGCGTGGTAGCCGCCGACGACGTCCGTGGCGCGGTGCAGGCCGATGTCGAGCAGCGCGGCCGCCGCGAGGCTGGACGTGTAGCCCTCCGAGCACACGATCACCCATTCGACGTCGTCGCCGACGGCCTCGGGCAGCCTGGCATCGCTGGTCGGGTCGCAGCGCCACTCCAAGACGTTGCGCTCGATCGCCAGCGCTCCGGGGATCTCGCCCTCGCGCAAACGCTGGGCCTGCGGCCGGATGTCGACCAGCACCGCCCCGCGCCGGATCGCGTCGGGCACTTCGGCGGCGGGAAGACGACGGAGGCGGCGCCGGGCGGATCTCAACACGACGTCGATGCGGCTCATCACGGTCCTTCCGGTTGGTCGGTCAGTTCGGTCCGTTGGCGGCGCAACCGATTTCGGCCGGTCACCTCGTAGTAGGACATCGCGGTCAGCGGCGGCGAGTAGGCATGCACGCTCAGCGACGGCCGCGGTGGGACGGACACCGACACGGGGCGCGGCGCCCACACCACGTCGTGCACCCAACCCAGGGGAAACCCGGCCTGATCGCCGGCGTCCAATCGGCGGTGCCGCAGGGCGCGGCCGTCCCACCGGAACTCGTTGAGCGACCCGGACACGACCGTCAGCGCGCCCAGGGATCCGCCGTGGTCGTGCAGCTCGGTGTGATGACCGGGGACCCAGCTGATCAGCCAGACGTCCAGCTCCTCGTCACCGTGGATGCGGGTGAACCAGCGGCGCGACTCGGGGATCCCGCCCGGGGGCAGCAAGTGGTCGCACCGTCCGCTCAGCACATCGTCGGCGGCCTGGTCGGTTGCGTGCAGGAGGTCGGGAACCCGCAGGCGGGTGGGCCCGGACGCCGGGGACGAGATGGTGCGCGGGCGCAACGCGGTCGGGGCGGCGACGGGCGCACGGCTCGCTAAGGGCAACGACATGGTGGAGCTCCAGAGAAAGGTGTTCGGACGGGCGGCGGCGGGTTAGGGCCGACAACACTCGCAAAATCCGAAGCGCTCCATCACGGCCGCCAGTGTTGCATAGATTGGCAGGGTGCGCTGGTGCGGTCATCGACCCCGACTGTGGGGCACGGTCGTCGTCGTGGCGGTCGGGTTGTCGGCGGTCGCGGGGTGCTCGCCGGGCGCCCCGACCGGCACGCCCGCGTCCTCGTCGGCGCGGCCGGCGGGCCCCGGCGCGGCGCCGCCGGGGGCGGTCGGGCTGTCCCCGGCCGGCGTGACGACCCGGGTCGACGTTCCCGCGAATTCGACCGAGGAAGAGTATTACCAGGCCTGTCACGCCGCGAAAGTGTGGATGGACGCCCAGCCCAGGACCGGTCAGTCGCTGTTCGAGCCCTATCTGGGGATGGTCCAGGCCGCACCGTCGGGCACCGCGGGCAGCTGGAACGCCCGCTGGGCGGATCTGACGCCGGCCCGGCAGGCGGCCGTGATCACGGCCGCGCGGGCCGCCGCCAACGACGAATGCGGCTAGCCCGTTCGAACTCGTGCGCGATTGAATTCACGGGTACCTAAAGTGCCCACCCGGCCGGTGCCGGGCGCTCGCGCCGCGCAAAATGAAGGCATGCCGGAGGGACGCCGATCCTCACCCACCCGCGTGGCCCTGGCGCTGGGCAGCGGCGGGGCCCGCGGCTACGCCCACATCGGGGTGATCGAGGCGCTGCGCGCCCGCGACTACGAGATCGTCGGGATCGCGGGCTCGTCGATGGGCGCGCTGGTCGGCGGGCTGGAGGCGGCCGGGCGCCGCGACGAATTCGCCGACTGGGCGAAATCCCTGACCCAGCGCACCATCCTGCGGCTGCTCGACTTTTCGATCAGCGCGGCCGGGGTGATGCGGGCCGAGAAGATCCTGGACGCGGTGCGCGACATACTCGGACCGGTCGCCATCGAGGAGCTGCCCATCCCCTTCACCGCGGTGGCGACCGACCTGCTGGCCGGCAAGTCGGTGTGGTTTCAGCGCGGTCCCGTCGACGAGGCGATCCGCGCGTCCATCGCCATCCCGGGCGTGATCGCCCCGCACGAAGTGGACGGGCGCCTGCTGGCCGACGGCGGCATCCTGGACCCGCTGCCGATGGCCCCCCTCTCGGCGGTCAACGCCGACGTGACCATCGCGGTGAGCCTGTCCGGCAGCGAGTCGATCGCGGCGCGCGACGACGAGGCCGGCGTCACGGCCGAGTGGCTGAATCGCATGGTGCGCAGCACCTCCACGCTGCTCGACACCGCCGCCGCCCGGTCGCTGCTCGACCGGCCGACCGCGCGAGCCGTGCTGGGCAGGTTCGGCGGGTCCACCGGGGAAGCGGACAGCTGGTCGGAGGATCTGGACGCGGAATCGCCTGGGGCCGAAGACGATACGGCCGCTGAACTGGCCGAGATCGGGCCGGAGATCCCGAAGCTGGGCAGCTTCGAGGTGATGAATCGGACGATCGACATCGCCCAGGCCGCGCTGGCGCGCCATACGCTGGCGGTCTACCCGCCCGATCTGTTGATCGAGATCCCCCGCTCGACGTGCCGGGGCCTGGAGTTTCACCGGGCGGCCGAGGTGATCGCCGTGGGCCGCGCGCTGGCCGACGAGGCGCTGGACGCCTTCGAGAACGACCGCGCCGCGCTACCCGCGACCGAGGACTGAAACCCACACTACCGCAACTGGTTTCACACACCCAAGAACCGCGCGACGGCGGGCGCCTCGCGACGGCCCTGCTCGCGTCCGGCCAGCGCCGAGTCGACGCGGCAATTGGGGTCCAGCGGATTGGACCCGAACGCGGCCAGCGAGCCGGAGTCGGCGAAAACCGCGAGCGCCGCGCCGGCGAAGGAGGCGACCTCCGCGGCCGGCGCGGGGCCGAACGGCGACGGCGCGTCCGCACCCGAGGGCACCAGCACCACCGCCGCGTCGCAATCGGCGGCCACGCCGAGGTTGATCGTGCTGCCAACCCCGCCGTCCATGTAGCGCCGGCCCGCGATCGCCACCGGCGGCCACGCACCGGGTACCGCGCAGCTGGCCGCCACCGCGTCGACGAGGTCGACGCCGGAATCGCGGTCGAAAACCACCAATTCGCCAGTGGCGACGTCGATTGCGGTCACCCGGAGCTCCCGGTCCGGCCAGTCGTGCGACGGCAGGCGCTGCGCGATCACCCCTCGGCGCACGGGCGGCGGAACGGTCTGCGTCGCCACGGCCACGGCACCGATCCGCCGCAGCTGCTGCCGCGTCCGGTCCGAGGGATCCGGGTAGGGCTCGGCCAGGGCGGACAGGAACATCGCGGTGATGGTTTCGACGTCCACACCCGAATCGATCTCGGCCGACGATTCGGCGACCTGCCGGTCGAACAGCGCGTCGAGCGTGCTGCCACTGCCGATCTGCGCGGCGACCGCCGAACCCGCCGAGGTCCCCACCAGCACGTCCGAGCCCAGCAATAGTTCCGCCGCCGCCGGTGACGCATCGGCGATGCCGCGCAGAACGCCTGTCTCCCAGGCTATTCCCGCAATTCCCCCGCCCGCCAGCACAAGCGCCCGTCTGTTCGCCACGGGTTATCGCCGAGCGCTCGGCAGCGCGTGCTGCGCGTCCCGAACCGGCGCGCTCAGATCCGCCCGCCGCAGCGGGTGCGCGGGCGGGTCGGGCAGGATCACGCTCCTCTCGATCCGCAGCGCGGCGTCGACGTGGACCAGCTCGCCGGGATCGAGCAGACGCCAGCGCGGGTCGGTGTCCATGCGTTCGGTGGCGAACACCACCGACGGCCGGGTACACAGATGCTCCGATCGCGCGTGAATTCGCTTGGTGCGCAAGTCGAATTCGGGGGCCTGGGTGGGGTCGTCGCCGGACCGGTCCAGGACGTAGAGTTCGTGGGTTTCGGGGTACCGCAGCGCCCACATGTCGGTCGCCGTGCTCAGTAACACGTTGACCGCGTAGATCGGCACGTTCGCCGCGAGCCATTTCATGGCGTCGGCCACGCCCGCGGTCACGTCGCCGTCGAGCGCGCGGATCGAGGCCGTGATCAACGCGAACACGCGCTCGGAATCGGTGTCGCCCAGGACCAAAGCGTCCGTGCCGACCTCGCGCAGCCGTTCGTCGAGGACGTCGAGCCCCTCCAGCACGCCGTTGTGCGCGAAGATCCGCCCGTCCTGCAGGAACGGGTGGGTGTTGCGGACGTCGAGCGAACCGGTCGTCGCGTAGCGCACGTGCGCGATGAACGTCGTGCCGGTCAGCTCGTGGGCCTCGGTGGCGAACGCGGCGTCCTCCCAGGCCGCCATGGGCCGCTTGTCCAGCCGTGGCCGGCCCAATTCGTCGAAGACACCCAACCCCGTGCCGTCCGGGTTCCTCTTGCTCTGTTCGGCCAGGCTGTCGGGGGCGTCCAGCAACCAGAACGTCGCCGAGCAGACCCGCGTCCCGGCATGGAGCCCGAAGAGTCGACACATGGTCTCGACGGTACCCAAGCGTCGAGTCCGGAACTCAGTCCCGGGCCTCGACCACCCAGTAGCCATGCTCGGCGTAGCGCGCCCGGATGGCCTTCTTGTCGTACTTGCCCACGCTGGTGCGGGGAATCTCCTCGACGAACGCCCACCGCTCGGGCAGCCACCACCGAGCCACCTTCTCCGCCAGGAACTTTCGCAGATCCTCCGCGCTGACCGCGGCGCCTTCCTTGGCCACCACGACGGCCAGCGGCCGTTCCTGCCACCGCTCGTCGGGCACGCCGACCACCGCGGCCTCGACCACGTGCGGGTGCCCGACCAAGTCGTTCTCCAATTCGACCGAGGAGATCCACTCGCCACCGGACTTGATGACGTCCTTGGCCCGGTCGGTCAGGGTGACGAATCCTTGCTCGTCGATCCGCCCCACGTCGCCGGTGCGCAGCCAGCCGGAGTCGAACTTGGAGTCGTCGGCCGTCAGGTAGTAGGAGCCGGCGATCCACGGGCCGCGGACTTCCACCTCGCCCACGGCCTCGCCGTCGTTGGGCAGCACCTGCCCGTCGTCGTCGACTATCCGCATTTCCACCCCGCAGACCGGCCGGCCCTGGGTGGCGCGATACGCCCAGTGCCGGTCGTCGGGCGTTCCCGGCGGCGGCCACGCCATGGTGGCCATCGGGGAGGTTTCCGTCATGCCCCACAGCTGCCGGATCTGCACGCCGTGCTTTTCCTCGAACGTGCGCATCAGCGAGACCGGTACGGCCGAGCCGCCGCAGACCACCAGCCGCAACGACGACATGTCGTGATCGGGTTCGTCCTCGAGGCGATGCAGGACGTCGTTCCAGATGGTGGGCACCGCGCCCGCGAGGGTCGGCCGCTCGTCCTCCACCATCCGGATCAGCGACCGCGCGTCCAGGTGGCAGTCGGGCAACACCAGGTCGGCGCCGGCCATCAGCGCCGCATAGGGCAGGCCCCACGCGTTGGCGTGGAACATCGGCACGATCGGCAGCACACTGTCCACGGAACCCACGCCGATGCCGTTGGTGGTGCAGGCCGCCATGGTGTGCAGGTAGCTCGAACGATGGCTGTACACCACGCCTTTGGGGTTGCCGGTGGTGCCGCTGGTGTAGCACATGGCGGCCGCGGACTTCTCGTCGATCTCCGGCCAGTCGAACTCGGTGGGCTCGCCGGCGAGCACGTCGGCGTACCGGAGCACGGTCTTGCCCGAGCCCTCGAACGCGGAGGTGTCCCCCTCCCCCACGACGATCGCGGTGTGCACGGTCTTGAGGTCGCCCAGCACCGGGGCGAGCAGCTTGGCCAGCGACGCGTCGACCAGCACCACCTGGTCTTCGGCCTCGTTGGCGACATAGACGATCTGTTCGGCGAAGAGGCGGATGTTCAGCGTGTGCAGCACGGCGCCCATCGACGGCACCGCCAGGTAGGTCGCCAGGTGTTCGGCGTTGTTCCACATGAACGTCGCAACCCGCTGATCCCCGGTGATGCCGAGGCGGCGCAATCCGTTCGCCAGCCGCGCGGCGTCCCGACCCAGTTCCCGGTAGCTCGCGCGCCGGTAGCCGTCATCGGTAGCGGTGGTGACCGTACGCGCGCCGTGCACGCCGCAGCCGTGCCGCATGATCGCGGTGATCGTCAACGGAAAGTCCTGCATCGTGCTGTCCATTGAGGTACCGCCTTTTCAAGCGTCGCCTGATGTCAACCCGCGGGACGCGGTTCGGCCGCGCCGCGGGCCGGCGGCGAAGCGCCGTCGGCAGCCTCCACCCTAAGCCTCGCCGGGGCCGGCGATCGCCGCTACGCGAAGACGGGCTCGCGCTGGGGCAGCTCGCGGAGTCCGGTGGTCGGCGCCTCGGCCGGCCCGGGGCCCGCGGCGATCGGCAGCACGGTGACCGCGCCGGCGTGGTCGGCGATGTAGAGGTATCGGCCGTCGGGGCTTTCAACCACGCAGGACGGGTGCTTGACCGCGCCGATGTCGGCGATGACGTCGTGCGTTCGCGTGCTCACCACCACGACGCGGTCGTCGCTGACCAGGTAGGCGCGTCGGCCGTCGCAGCTCAGCGACAAGCGGGTGAGCGGGCCGGCCACCTCGCTGAGCTTGCGCGTGCCGGTGATCTTGCGGGTCCGGGTGTCGATGACGTCGAGCACCGCGCCCACGACGGGGCCACAACTGGCGACGTAGGCCGTGTCGCCGTCGGCGCTCAGCGCGACGTCGCGAATGGGCAGACCCAGGTCATAGGAGCCGACGACGCGGCCGTCGGACCGCGCCCCGGTCGCGATGACGACCAGCTGGCCGCCGGACGCCCCGTTGGTGGCGGCGTACACGTGCCGCCCGTCGGGGCTGATGCGGACGCAGTCGGCGGTGGTCCCGGGGGTGGTGGCGAGGTCGACCACCTCGAAGTCGCCTGTGGTGGCGTCGACGACCGCGACGTCGGCGCCGGTAGCGCCGTTGCGGCTGGCGTACACGAAGCGCCCGTCGGCGCTCACGGTCAGGTCGCTGACGTGCGACGCCAGCGGATGCGTCGCGACGTGCGCGTTGGTGGTGAGGTCGACGACGGCGATCCAGTCATACGCCGCCGACGCCGCGCTGATGTAGGCGCGTGGGGCGTCCCCACCGCTCAGGGCGATCGCGAACGGTTCGTCGATGCCCAGCGTCTGCACCACCCGACGGGAATCGGTGTCGATGATCGACACCGTGTCGCCGCCATGGTTGGCCACCACGAGCCGGCTGCCGTCACCGTTGATGCGGATGTCACTGATCGGACCGTTTCGCACCGGGATCTGCACCACCGGGGCGTCGTGGAATCGGAACGTCCGCTCATTCCGGTCGTCGGAGAAGGCCTTGCGGTCATTCATACCGCTCACGCTGCACCGCCTTTGCTATGTTGTCGGCACGGGGGCGAAGTCGCCGGACTTGCGCGACGATCGGCCTCCGGATCCAGGAGGATCTCAGCACCGAAAGGCGCTGAAGCGACTGGTTTTTGCGAGTCTACCGGCCGAAATTCGCGTCCAAGCGGGTCGAAATCCCCCGACGTTAGCTACGTCACTCCCCGCACTCAGGTTCTGCTCAGGCTTTCAATTACGCTGTATCGCAGTCGCTTACCCGTAGCGAAAGCGACGCAAACGCGCATCCGGCGGATTTCGCGTACGCCGCTAACGTCGCCGGTCAACGTGTTGGCGTCGTCCAGGTTAAGAAATTCTCAGGCTGTGCGCGCGAAGAGGGAAAGATCACACCGGTTCGCTAGCTGAATTGGGTTTGTGGACGGGCCAATGCGGCGCCATCGACGATGATATCGAGCTTTTCGTTGTAAAAGGCCACCAGACCGGCGATCTGGCCGACGGCCGGCAACGGGTAGTGGTAGGTCCAGGCCAGGTCGGGGTGCAGCGTGTCGCCGGACCGCACCGACCAGTATCCCGACGTCACGCCCTTGTACGGGCAAAGCGTCTGCGTCGTGCTGGGTTCGAGGTGCTCGAAGGAGATGTCGGTCGGGTCGATGTAATACCTTGTCGGCAAACCTGTTTCGAACAGCAATACCGGAGAACTGGTGTCCGCCAGCACAATTCCGTCAAGTTTGACTCGAATGTGCCGGTGCGAGCGCAGCGCGTCAACGCGCGAGTAGGGATTGCGCGGGTGGCCGTAGATAGGCTCGTCTTCCTCGAACCACCGCAGCCGATTCCATTCGAATCGCACGGTGCCGGCGACGGGCCCGTCGCCGTCGGGGTCGAACACCCGCGCGGCGGACGGGTGCGTCTGGCCGGCGCCCTCGATGGAGTGCAGCCGCGACGGACCGAATTGCACGCGCTGCGGGTGGTTTTCGTCGCGCAGGAACTCCGCACGGACATCGGCCAGCGGGATGTAGTACTGCGGGTAATACGGAACTTCCCACACATACAGCGCGGCGGTGGTGTCGAAGATCAACGCGTCCCCGAGGTAGCCGCGCACCCGGCGCGGCGCCGGCTCGACCCTGCCGCGCGCGGCGGCCATCTGGGGGTAGTCGCGCTCGGCGGTCACGGCTGATCCTTCGATGCCAGCCCGGCCGGGGCGTGGGCGATCGCCGCGCGGATGGCGTCGGCGAGCGCCAGGGCGCTTTCCTCGGTGAGTTCCAGCGCCACCCGCGCCGACGGCCCCAGCTCCGGGTTGATGACGTCGATGTTCACCGTGTGGCCGTAGGCGGCGTGCACGGGATGGTCGACGTACACGGTCGCGCGGCTGGCGCCGAACCACCCCGTGGCGCCCTTGCCGCTGCCGTCGATCGCGACGTGTTCGGTGAGATAGGTGCACATGAGCGGCGAAACCTAACCTTTCAGGTGGGTGGCGAAGAACTCGTCGATGCGGCGCCAGCCGTCGACCGCGGCCTCCGGCCGGTACGCGGGGCGATCGACGGAGAAGAACGAGTGACCCGCGCCCGCGTAGGAGTGGAACTCGTGCGGCTTGTTCAGCCTGTTCAGCTCCTCGTCCAGGGCGGCCACCGCCGAGGGCGCCGGGAACCGGTCGTCGAGGCCGAACAGGCCGAGCAGCGGGCAGCCGAGCTGGGGTGCCAGCTGCAGGATCGGCTTCATGACCTTGGGCATGCCCTCCGGCGGATCCTCGACGATGAACGCCCCGTAGCAGTCCACCGCGGCGTCGAACGGCAGCGAGCACGCCGCCAGGTAGGCGTGCCGGCCGCCCGAACAGTGCCCGATGACGCCGAACTTGCCGTTGGCGCCCGGCAACGAACGCAGGTGCTCGACCGCGCCCGCGACGTCACCGACGAGCCGCTCGTCGGGCACCCCGCCCGCGGCGCGCGCCGCCGCCGCGGCGTCGTCGGGCGACGCGCCCGGGGCCTCGCGCGAATAGAGGTTCGGCGCGACGGCATGGTATCCGCTGACGGCGAGGCGCCGGACGAACTCCTTGGTCTCGCGGTCATAGCCCGGCATGTGATGGATCCACACCACTCCGCCGCGCGTCCCCTCCGCCAAGGGGGAAGCCCGGTAAGCCTCGATCTCGTCGCCGCCGTGCCCGGTGATGGTGATGGTCTCCGCGCGGATGGCGTCTGGACTGGGCGCGTTCATCGCGACTCCTCGTGGGCTGGCCGACACCGGGAGCGGGGCGCATGGGGCTGGCCCCGGGCCGCCCCGCCGGAAACCAAGGTATCGGAAAAACCCGAGCGCTCAGCGCCGCTTGTCGCGCACCTTGTAGGTCGACGGCCATGACTTGCGGGACTCGTCGCCGGTCAACGGGGTGCCCGCGCCCCCCACCTTCACGTTGTAGGCCTCCTTGCCCGGGCCGACCTCGCGGTTCGCGTGTTCCTGGGCGAGGTAGTAGAGCTCGTCGATGGTCGCCTCGTCGTAGGCGACGAACGAGGTTTCCCGCTCGAGGTCGTCGATGCCGACCAGCATCCGCTGGGCCAGGAACCGCGACGCGAGGGCCGCCAGGGCCAACAGGGTGAACGGAACGATCCAGTAACACGCGTAGGACAGCGGGGTCGTGGTGTCCAGGATCGTGGCGTCGCCGCGCGCGATCGGCGGGATCGCCGACGACACCGCCATGCCGGCCGCCGTCGCCAACCAGATCCAGCTCAGGACGCCGACCATCCGGCCGAACAGCCCGGTCTTGACGACATCGGCCGGGTGTTCCGCGGCGGCGGAGGGGCGCACGAACGGCTTGCCGGTAAGCGTGCCGACCAGCACCACCAGGAAGAACCCGGCGGCGCTCAGCGGCAGCATCCACCGCTGGGCGAACGGGGATCCCAGCGCGAAGGTCAGCGCTGTCAAGACCAGAAACACTGCGGCGGAACCGATTTCGAACGTCCGTTCCGGATTGCCGGTGACGCTTTCGAGCACCAGCACGATGGCCGCGACAACCAGCCCGACAATCGCGGCGGCGGAAAGCGGAACGTTTCCGACGAGCACCCAGTACGCGATCCACGGCGCAAGACCAGAGAGCATGCCCACGATGGGTCAGTGTATGAGTGGTGGTTCGCGGCGCGGTCGGCAGGCCGAACATTTGGTCCGCGGGGCCGCCCCGGGCGCCGGCGAGCCGCGATGGCCCTGTCACCAATGCCTTTGCGATCGGAGGGCTTATGGCCCTTGGCAATCCGTGTGTGGCAGGGCCAGGGTTGAAGTCCTACGCTGGTAAGCGGTGGCGGGGTCTCCGAGCTGTCAGCCAGGGCAGAGCAAGGCTAGGTCGAGCGATGGAACCTACGGCCGCACCCGCCGAAGGCGTAGTGGCGATCGGCGCATCCGCCGGAGGCATCGAAGCGCTGTGCGACTTGGCGGCGGGAATGCCGACGGGCCTTCCGTTCGCGGTGATGATCGTGATCCACATGGGTCGCGAAACGCCCTCGCTGCTCGCGGAGATCATCGACCGCAGCGGCCCGGTGCCTGCGGTCGCGGCGGTCGACGGTGCGGCGCTGGAGGCCGGGCGCATCTACGCCGCGGTGCCCGACCGCCATCTGCTGGCGCGGGACCATCGCGCGGTGCTGTCGACCGGGCCCCTGGAACGCGGTCGCCGACCCGCCATCGACCCGCTGTTTCGATCTGTCGCCCTGGACTACGGGCGGCAGGCGATCGGCGTGCTGATGTCGGGGCTGCTCGACGACGGCGTGGCCGGATTGGGCGCCATCAAGGCCGCGGGCGGGACGACGGTGGTCCAGGACCTCGCGGACGCGCTTTATCCCGACCTGCCCCGAAACGCCATCCGGGCCGGTGTGGCCGACCAGACGGCGGCGGCAACCGACATCGGGGGCCTCCTCGCGCGGCTGGCTCGTCGGATCATCGACGAGCCGGCGGCGGATGCCGGCTAAACCCTTTGCGCCGCAGAGCAACTCACGTATTCAGCGCCATCGCCAGGAAATCGAGTCGCCACAGCGACTGGAACAGCTTGCGCCCGAAGTCCCGTACCAAATCGGCGTTGTCCGGGCCCACGTCGTCGCGCCGCGCCATGGACTCGATGATCTCGCCTATCGTGCGACGGCCGTCGACCTGCGCAACGAAGGGCAGCTGGGCCGGGTTGAGCTTCAGCGTCGTGCCGGGCAGGTGAATTTCCTCGCCCCTGAGTAGGCAGGCCGTCCGCAGCAGCGGGACGTAGTCCAGCGCCGCGGCCGTCGAGAAATCGATCGCGTATTGCTCTTTGGGACGTTCCGGGCGGCAGGCGATGAAAAAGTGGCTGGCGTTGGCAGGCTGCAGGCGTTCCATCACCGACCAGAGTTCGGCGTCAGGCAATTCGTCGAGCATCGCCTGGAACCGGCTCGCCGGCGCGACGAAGTCGTGCGGGTAATACGGCGTCTTGTGGAACCAGCCCTGGAAAGCCAGCCCGGCGGAGTCGACCAGGTCCAGGCATTCGGCAACGGTGTAAGCGCGCTGGCGGCGGTGCAGGAACGTGTCGACCAGGGCGCCGTCGGACACCAGGTCGCGTGCCCCCTTCAGGTAGGTGCGGACGGGATGATCGGCCGGCAACACCGCGAGCGCCTCCTTGACCAATTGGACCGACGCGTCGTCCTGCGTCAGCCCCAGGTCGCGGAAGGCCGATTCGAGCATGTCGACACCAAGCCGGCCGTACTTCGCGTACAGCATGACGCCCAGCGCGCCTTCGGTGCGCAGGCACCCGCCGAGCGCCTTGAGCCCGGCCAGCGGATCCGCCATGTGGTGCAGGACGCCGGTGGACACGATGAGGTCGAAGTCGCGATGCAGGGTCGACACCTCTTCGATGGGCAGCAGGCGCAGTTCCAGGTTGTCCAGGCCGTGCTTGTCCTTGAGGAACTGCTGGTGCTTCAGCGCCGACCGGCTGACGTCGATCGCGACCACGTTGGCGCCGCGGTTCATGAAGGCGAAGAGGGCCGCCTGGAAGGTGCCACACCCCGCAATCAGGATGTCGAGGTCGGGCTTGTAGTCCCGGTCCGGCCACAACACCCGGTGCGCCCAGAAGGGATCGAACCAATCCCAGTGGTTCTTGCTCCACGCCGCCAGGTCGGTCACCGGAGGCGGATACTCCCAGCGATCGTATTGGCGGGAGACCTCGTCGCCCCGCGGATCGTCGGTCACTTCGGCGCACCCTCCTTCGCGGTGGCGGTCGCGACCAACTTACTGTGCCCGGCGCACACTCACATCAGCGGCGGCCCCGGGATCAGCCAGATCAGCGAACTGTCGATCTGCCCCCGGTACTGCGGGCAGTAGGCCGCCACCGACAGGCCGACGAAGTAGCTGGATTCCCTCATCGTGAGCTCGGTGTCGTGCTTGACCTTCATCGCCAGCACGCTCGCGTTCGCGCCGTTGTCGAACCCGGCGCACACCCTGTGGCCCATCGCGATCGCGGTGTCGCTGTCGCGGACCTCGATCCCGTAGTTCGCGAGTGACGTGATGAACGCATCATCGGCCGGATCGGCCGACGCAGACGCCGGGGAAAGCGGCGTAGCGGCGAGCAGCAAGAGCGCACAGGCCAACGACCGCTTGCCGCGACGGCGGTTCATGCCGGAGTGGGCGTTCATCTCGCCGGCGCCTACGGGGATCCGTTGACGATGCGGTCGCGGATGGCGCTGGCGGTGGTGAGATGCGCCTCCGCGGAATTCATGAATTCGCCCGCGTGGCGCGCCTCGTTCGTGTCGCGATCCTCGATCGCAGCGACGCAGAAATGGGAGGCGGCGTCGAAGTCGTCGAGGCTGGCTTGCAACGCGTCGGTGAGCTCCTTGTCGGGGGACGGCATATGCCCTTGCAGGAAGCTCGCCGCCTCGTGGCCGTCGCGGCAGGCCGCCCCGAGAGCGGCGTAGTCCTGGGTACCGATGGCAAAGGTCGCCTTGCCCATGGCGATTCCCAACTCCTGCATGTGGTCCTTGGTCATTTCGACCCAACCGCGAACCGCCTGAGCGTGAGACGTGCTCGTGGTGGTCGTGCCGCCACCGCCGTTGCGGTTTCCAGACGAGCAGCCCGACACCAAGAGAAGCACCGCCGCAGCGCCCACCATGGCTTGCTTGATCACCACCGGCCTCCTAAACCCCGTGCATGGTGATCTTCGTTCCGGCGGCGCCGGCTAGACAGGGCACAAAGGCTCTAGCTCCGGCAGCGAGGTGCCTCAACGGCGTAGGCGCCACCGCGCGATGCCCGCGAAGAGCACGGCAAGCACTGCCAACATGGCCATGTTCATGAGCCATGCCGAGCTGGAGTGCCGCCAGAGCGACTCGTTCGCAACCCCCGCCACCAGCTTGGTCAGATCGGCCGTCGACGCCGTCGCCGCGAACCCCCATCGTCCGGGAGTCAGCCAGGCCAGGGCCTCCATCAGCGGTCGGCCGGTCACCGGGATGAAGCCGCCCGCGAGCACCAGTTGCGCCATCAGGGTCATCGCCAACAGCACGATGACCTGGTCGCCGGTGCGCGCGAGAGCCGAAAGCGCAAGCCCGAGAACGACGGCCACCACGCACGTCGCCGCGACACCGACGAACAACTCGAAGGTCGGGCTGCCCAAGACCACCGCACTCGACGGGCCAGGCTTGCCGATCGAAGGCGCCGTGACGATCAGGACGAGTATCGCCTGTCTCTTATACACATCT
>NZ_LATC01000072.1:0-26133 GCF_001414075.1 Mycobacterium sp. UM_11
TGTGTATAAGAGACAGGCACCAGGTGCCGCCGGAGGCCAGCGTGGCCGCGACGTTGGACAGTTCGAGCGCGTTGACCTCGATGGGGCCCAGGGTGAACGAGCCGATGTTCTGCCGTTTGACGAAGTCGGCCAGGCTCTCGTTGCTGTCCGGGTTGTAGTCGCGGGCGGTGCCCGGGTCGGCGTAGGACCGCAGGCCCAGCTTGATCGCCATGTCCACCGTGCGGGTCACCCCGACCTGCTGGATCAGCTTGGCGAACGCGGTGTTGGGCGAGGTGGCCAGCGCCTCGGTCACGTTCATCGACCCGCGGTAGTTGCCGGCGTTGACCACGCACCAGGTGTCCTTGGGGCAGCCCTTGGCGCCGCCACTGCCCATGCCCTTGGCCTGGAACCGGCTCGGCACCTCGAGCGTGGCGTTGGTGCCCATCCCCATGTCCAGGGCGGCGGCCGTGGTGAAGATCTTGAATACCGAGCCCGCGCCGTCGCCGACCAACGAGAACGGTTGCGGGCGCATGGTTTCGCCCGCGTCGAGGTTCAGCCCGTAGGTGCGGTTGCTCGCCATCGCCATCACCTTGTGCGACGTCTTGCCGGGCTGGATCACGCTCATCACGCTGGAGATGCCCGGCAGCGTGGGGCTGGCGAACTGGTCGATGGCCGCCTTGACCGGTATCTGCACGTCCGGGTCCAGCGTGGTGCGGATGAGGTAGCCGCCGCGGGCCACCTGTTCTTTGCTGATTCCGGCGCGGGACAAATACTCCTGGACGTAGTCGCAGAAGAACGCGCGGTCGCCGGCCGCGATGCAGCCCCGCGGCAACTCGTTGGGCTGCGGCAGCACGCCCAGCGGCGTGGCCTTGGCGGCGCGCAGCGCGTCGGCCTCCTGCGGGATGTTCTCGATCATGGTGTCCAGCACCAGGTTTCGCCGCGCCAGCGCGCCCTCGGGGTTGGTGTAGGGGTTGAGCGCGCTGGTCGACTGCACCATGCCGGCCAGCAGGGCGGCCTGCTGCCAGTTGAGGTCCGAGGCGTTGATGCCGAAGTACGTCTGCGCCGCGTCCTGCACACCGAACGAGCCGTTGCCGAACGACACCAGGTTCAAGTAGCGGGTCAGGATCTCGGGCTTGGTGAACGTCTTGTCCAGCGTGAGCGCCATCCGAATCTCGCGCAGCTTGCGCGCCGGGGTGGTCTCCACGGCGGCGCGCTTTTCGGCGTCGGTCTTCGCCGTCACCAGCAACTGATAGTTCTTGATGTACTGCTGCTCGATCGTCGACCCGCCGCGGGTGTCGACGTCGCCGCGCGCGTAGCCGGCCAACCCCGTCAGCGTGCCCTTCCAGTCCACCCCGGCGTGCTCGGCGAACCGCTTGTCCTCGATGGACACGATCGCCAGCTTCATCGTGTTGGCGATCTTGTCGCTGGGCACCTCGAAGCGGCGCTGGGAGTACAGCCAGGCGATGGTGTTGCCCTTCGCGTCGACCATCGTCGACACCGCGGGCACCTCGCCTTCGAGGAGTTGGGCCGATCCGTTGGCGACGACTTCGGAGGCCCGGTTGGACATCAGGCCCAATCCGCCCGCGAACGGAAACATCAGCGCGGTGGCGACGACGCCGGCCAGCAAGCAGTACCCCGCAAGCTTGAGAATCGTGAGGGCGGCCCGGGGGCGGTCTGACATGGCTATTACAGTAGCGGCCCCCAGTCACGTCGCCACGCCGCGCGTTCACCCACTTTTTGCCCCCGGCATTGACCAGCGCTTTACCGCCGCGGGCGGGATAAAATTTGCGCAGGCGTCAGTAGAAAGCGTGCGGGCTGACGTGTCCAAGATCACTTCTTCGCGTACCGTTCTGGGACGAGACGGGACGCCCGTCCCAAAAAAAGCGTTATCGGACTGTTGCGCAATTGGCAGCTGACCACCTAACTTAGACACACGGTGAGATTCAGGTAACACCGATGTACACAGTGTGGCGTAGATCGCAGGTGAGGATCTGCACCCGAGGAGGGCGGTCGCGAGGGCGGCCGGTAGGGAAGGGAACAGTTCGTGTCAGGAACACGGCCTGCGGCGCGTAGAACAAACATTGCGGCCGCACAAGGGGTACTCCGCAGCGTTGATGCCGAAGAACGGATCGCCTGGGTTTCCAAAGCACTGTGTCGAACCACCGACCCGGACGAGCTATTCGTTCGCGGGGCCGCGCAGCGCAAAGCCGCCGTCATTTGCCGGCACTGCCCGGTGATGCAGGAATGCGGAGCGGACGCACTGGACAACAAGGTCGAGTTCGGCGTCTGGGGCGGCATGACCGAGCGTCAGCGCCGCGCCCTGCTCAAGCAGCACCCCGAGGTGGTGTCCTGGGCGGACTTCTTCGACAAGAGGCGGGCCCGCAGCGTCGGCTGACGCCGCGATCGGGCCGCTAGCGTAGGGGCCCCTGGGTGGCTGCGCGGGCCGCGTCGCCGACGGTCGAGGTGATCTGGTCGGCAAGCGCGCGCAACGCCTCGAGATCCGAGACGTCGAACGGCAGCGAGGGCACCCCGATGACCGGGACGTGCGGATTGGCTCCGGTGAACCGCGACAGCAACCTGATTTCCCGTTTGGCGGTCTGCGCGCGGTCGGCGTGAATCCTCAGCACGGCGGCGGCCAGCGACGCCGCCTCGGAGTCCGTTTCGGCCTCCAGCGTTTCCGTCCCGTCGATCGCCCGCTCGGCCGGCAACGAGCACAACGTCGGGTGGGTGCGGTTCAAGATCAGCCCGGCCAGCGGCATGCCCTCCTGCGACAGCCGGTCGACGAAGAACGAGGCCTCGCGCAGTGCGTCGGGCTCGGCCGCCGACACCACGACGAACTGCGTCCCGCGCCTCTTCAGCAGCGCGTAGGTGCGATCCGCCTTCTCCCGGAAACCGCCGAACGTGGCGTCCAGTGATTGCACGAACGCGGCCGCGTCGCTCAACATCTGCGAGCCGAGCACGGTGGACATCGCCTTCATCGCCAAACCCATTGCGCCGGTGACCAATCGGCCGATGCCCCGGCCGGGCGCGAGCAGCAGCCGCCACAACCGGCTGTCCATGAAGCTGCCGAGGCGCTTGGGCGCGTCCAGGAAGTCAAGCGCGTTGCGCGACGGCGGGGTGTCCACCACCACCAGGTCCCACCGGTCCTCGGCCAGCAGCTGACCGAGTTTCTCCATCGCCATGTACTCCTGCGTGCCGGCGAGCGAGCTGGCGACCGTCTGATAGAACTGGTTGTCCAGAATCGCTTGCGCGCGACCGGGTCCGGAGTACTGGACCACCATCTCGTCGAACGTGCGGCGCATGTCGAGCATCATCGCGTGCAGCTCACCGGGAACCTCCGGCGCCAGGGGCACCGATTGCGGGGTGTTGCCAAGGTCGTTGACCCCCAGCGCCTGTGCGAGTCGCTTGGCCGGGTCGATCGTCAGCACGCACACGTTGCGGCCGTATTCGGCCGCGCGCAGCGCCATCGCCGCGGCGGTGGTGGTCTTGCCCACGCCGCCCGCCCCGCAGCACACCACGACCCGGTTGGTCGTGTCGGCCAGGATCGCCGCCAGATCAAGCCTATTCGGCGTTGTACTCATCGAACTCCCTGCTGCGCAAGCGATTCCGACAGCTCATAAAGGCTGCCCAGGTCCACGCCGTCGGAGATCGCGGGCAATTCGAGTCGCGGCACCTTCAACGCGTCGAGCTGTTGGGCGATCTCGGCGCGCGCGGCGATGACCGTCGCGTGCTCGATGGTTTCGGTCAGCAGCCCGGCGAACTCGGTGTCGTTCAGCTTGATCCCGGCCATCTCCAGGCCCGCCCGCACCGAGTCCGCGTCGACGTCACCCTCGGCGGCCTTCGCCAGGTCGGCCGGCTGCAGATGCGACGCGATGTTGCGGTTCACGATCACGCTGCCGATCGGCAGCTCCATCTCGGCGAGTTCCTCGATGGCCTCCAGCGTTTCCTGCACCGGCAACGCCTCCAGCAGGGTGACCAGGTGGATGGCGGTCTGCTCGGAGTGCAGCAGCTTCACCACGCCCTCGCTCTGCGAGTGCACCGGGCCGCCCTTGGCCAGATCCGACACCGCCTTGGTGACGTCCAGGAAGCGGGCGATCCGCCCCGTCGGGGGAGCGTCGACGACGACCGCGTCGTACACCGGGTTCTTGGCCCCCTTGTTCAGGCGCACCACCGACTCCTTGATCTTGCCGGTGAGTAGCACGTCGCGCAGGCCGGGCGCGATCGTCGTCGCGAACTCGATGGCCCCGATGCGGCGCATCGCCCGCCCGGCGATGCCCAGGTTGTAGAACATGTCCAGGTATTCCAGGAACGCGGCCTCGATGTCGATCGCCAGGGCGTTGACCTGTCCGCCGCGTTCGGCGGTCGCGATCTTGACCTCCTGGTAGGGCAGCGGCGGGACGTCGAAGAGTTGCGCAATGCCTTGGCGCCCTTCGACTTCCACGAGGAGGACCTTGCGGCCCCCGGCTGCCAGGGTCAGCGCCAGCGCGGCCGCGATCGTCGACTTGCCCGTACCGCCTTTGCCGGTGACGAAATGCAGCCGGGCCTTCGACAGCCGGGCCGGCCAGCCGACGGCGCTACCGCCGCTCGATGTGTTTGCCACCTTCGCATGCTAGCCCGACCGATCCCCGGGCAGGCCGGAGCCGTTCAGCTGCGACCGATAAGCTCGCGCCATGAGCCAACCCACCGCATGGGAATACGTCACGGTCCCGCTGCTGACGCACGCCACCAAACAAATCCTCGACCAGTGGGGCGCCGACGGTTGGGAATTGGTCTCGGTACTGCCCGGACCGACCGGCGAGCAACACGTCGCGTATCTGAAGCGCCCGAAGTAGATGAGCGCCTCGGCCCGGCTCGCGGAACTCGGTGTCGCGCTGCCCGAGGTCGTGGCCCCGCTGGCCGCCTACGTGCCCGCGGTGCGCACGGGCGATTTGGTCTATACGGCGGGTCAGCTGCCGATGCAGGCGGGACAGCTCGCGGGGACCGGCAAGGTCGGGGCCCAGGTCAGCCCGGAAGAGGGTAAGGCGCTGGCGCGCGTCTGCGCGCTCAACGCCCTGGCCGCCGTGGATGCGCTGGTCGGCATCGACGCGGTGACCCGCGTGGTCAAGGTCGTCGGCTTCGTCGCGTCGGCCCCGGGTTTCAACGGCCAGCCCGGCGTCATCAACGGGGCTTCCGAGCTGCTGGCCGACGTGTTCGGCGAGCGGGGCGCGCACGCCCGGTCGGCGGTCGGGGTGTCCGAGCTGCCGTTGGACGCGCCGGTGGAGGTCGAACTGATCGTGGAGGTCGGCTCACGACCGTGACCGAGGCGCAAGAGTCGTTGAGCCATCCCGCATACGGCAGGCTGCGGGCGGTCACCGACACTGCCTCGGTGCTGTTGGCCGACAACCCCGGATTGCTGACGCTCGAGGGGACCAACACCTGGGTGCTGCGCGGCCAGGGCAGCGACGAATTGGTCGTGGTGGATCCCGGGCCGGACGACGACGAACACATCGCGCGCGTCGCGGGGTTGGGCCGCATCACGCTGGTGCTGATCAGTCACCGGCACGGCGATCACACCGACGGCATCGACAAGCTCGTCGAGCGGACCGGCGCGACCGTGCGGTCGGCGGGCAGTGGATTCTTGCGTGGCCTCGGCGGTCACCTGACCGACGGTGAGGTGATCGACGCGGCCGGCCTGAAGATCAAGGTGATGGCGACGCCGGGCCACACCGCCGACTCGCTGTCGTTTCTCATCGACGACGCGGTGCTCACCGCCGACAGCGTCCTGGGCCGCGGCACCGCGGTCATAGATTCCGAAGACGGCAGCCTGGCCGACTACCTGGAATCGTTGCGCCGGCTGCGCGGACTGGGCCCGCGCACGGTGCTGCCCGGCCACGGGCCGGACCTGGCCAACCTGGAGGCCGTCGCGTCGGGCTACCTGATGCACCGGCACGAGCGCCTGGAGCAGGTGCGCGCGGCGTTGCGCGACATCGGCGACGACGCCACCGCCCGCCAGGTCGTCGAACACGTCTATGTGGACGTCGACGAGAAACTCTGGGACGCCGCCGAATGGTCGGTTCAGGCGCAGCTGGACTATTTGCGGCGAGGCTGAAAATTCGCAGGATGAAGTGCGAGTAGGCGCCTGCGGAATTACCGGCTCGGCGCAATTAGCGCGCTCGCCTCGCCAGCCTTTCGGAGTCCGAAATCAGCACACTCTTGCCCTCCAGGCGGATCCAGCCGCGGTGGGCGAAGTCGGCCAGCGCCTTGTTCACCGTCTCGCGGGAGGCGCCCACCAGCTGGGCGATCTCCTCCTGGGTCAGGTCGTGGGTCACCCGCATCGCGCCACCCTCCTGGGTGCCGAACCGCTGGGCGAGCTGCAGCAGCTGTTTGGCGACCCGGCCGGGCACGTCGGTGAAGATGAGGTCGGCCAGGTTGTTGTTGGTGCGGCGCAGCCGGCGGGCCAGCACCCGCAGCAGCTGCTCGGCGATCTCGGGACGGTCGGCGATCCACGCCCGCAGCGCGTCGCGGTCCATTGACACCGCGCGCACCTCGGTGATGGTGGTCGCGCTGGAGGTCCGCGGGCCGGGGTCGAAGATGGACAATTCGCCGAACATGTCCGACGGGCCCATGATCGTCAGCAGGTTCTCCCGACCGTCGGGCGAGCGACGGCCGATCTTCACCTTCCCCGAGACGATGATGTACAGCCGATCGCCCGGCTCCCCCTCGGCGAACACCGTGTGCCCACGGGGGAAGTCGACGGGTTGCAGTTGCTTGGTCAGCGCGGCGACGGCGCTGGGCTCAACCCCTTGGAAGATTCCTGCCCTTGCCAGGATCTCGTCCACGTTGCCTCTTCAGGTTTTAATGACGGTGATACGTGCAGGTTAATCCCGTGCTCGCGTGATGAGTCTAGCGGTCGGACATTTTGTCCAACGTGCAACGCTACACACGATTGACGTATCGAGGGGCCTTAAACTGCGGATTGATGCGCGTCTGCGCGTGTATTCGCGTCGGCAATGTCAGCTCGCCGCGGTCGACGAAGCTGGCGGCGAACGACGGCGCCGCGTGACGCGGCCCGGCGGTCAGCCCGGCCAGCGCCGCCGCCGCGAGTTCCCGGTCCTCGCGCCGGTGCAGGTATTCCACCGCCTCCGGCATGCCCTCGCGGGCCAGGGTGCGCACGTCCATGAACTCCACGTGCTCGAAGAGCTCGGCGACCGCGATCATCGTGACGTCTGCGCGGGCGAGCCCCCGTTCCAGTCGCCCCAAGCCGAGCGCCGCCAGCATCAGCAGCCCGGGAACGCAGGCCACCAGCAACCATGACACAAGGAGAGTAAACAGGGCCTTCAATCAACACGAGGTCTCGGCGAGATCACGAAATCAGTACTCTGTCGTAGGTGACAGCGGCAAAGTCGTCCGGGCGCTCGAAGTCCACCCCCGCCCCGGCGGGCGGCGACGCCGCGCGGCGCTTCTCCGAGGAGACCCGAGTCGGCCTGGTGCGACGGGCCCGCCGCATGAATAGGGCTCTGGCGCAGGCTTTTCCGGACGCGCACTGCGAGCTGGACTTCACCACGCCGCTGGAGCTGACGGTCGCCACCATCCTTTCCGCGCAGAGCACCGACAAACGGGTGAACCTGACGACGCCGGCGTTGTTCAAGCGCTATCCCTCGGCGCTGGACTACGCGCAAGCCGACCGCGACGAACTGGAAACCCTGATCCGCCCGACGGGGTTCTTCCGGAACAAGGCGACCTCACTGATCGGCCTCGGGCAGGCGTTGGTCGAGCGGTTCGACGGCGAGGTGCCCGCCACGATGGAAGAACTGGTCACGCTGCCCGGCGTGGGCCGCAAGACCGCCAACGTGATCCTGGGCAACGCCTTTGGCGTCCCCGGCATCACGGTCGACACCCATTTCGCGCGGCTGCTGCACCGGTGGCGCTGGACCACCGACAAGGATCCGGTCAAGATCGAGCGCGCGGCCGGCGAGCTGATCGAACGCAGCGAGTGGACCATGCTCAGCCACCGCGTGATCTTCCACGGCCGCCGGGTATGCCACGCGCGCAAACCGGCCTGCGGTGTCTGCGTGGTGGCCAAGGATTGCCCGTCGTTCGGCCTCGGCCCCACCGAGCCGCTGCTGGCCGCGCCGTTGGTGCGGGGCCCGGAGACCGAGCACCTGCTGGCCCTGGCCGGCCTGTAGAGCACGGCCTTGACGCGTTCCACGCGCTGGACGATCGCGATCCTCGCGGTGGTGGCGGCGCTGACCGCGGCCCTGGTGGCCCAGCTTCGCGACCAGTCCGCGCCGACGACGACCCCCGGCACCGCGCAGGGCACCCCCGACCGCGAGCACCGCGACGCCGACACGGCGGCGGCGCTGGCCGGTCCGCGGCAGCGGGCCAATCTGGCGCCGTGTCCGGGCGCCGGCGACGGTCCCGGGCCCTCGGCGCTGCGCGGGGTCACCGCCGAATGCGCCGCGGACGGTTCGGTTGTCGACGTCGCCCGCGCGCTGGCCGGGCGCCGGGTCGTGCTCAACCTGTGGGCGTATTGGTGCGCGCCGTGCGCGGCCGAGCTGCCCGCGATGGCCGAGTATCAACGGCGAGCCGGGTCGGACGTGATGGTGGTGACCGTGCATCAGGACGAGAACGAGACGGCGGCGTTGCTGCGGCTGGCCGAGCTGGGCGTTCGGTTGCCGACCCTGCAGGACGGTCGCCGTCGGGTCGCGGCGGCGCTCGGCGTGGTAAACGTGATGCCCGCGACCGTGGTTCTGCGGTCGGACGGTAGCGTTGCCCAGATGCTGCCGCGGGCCTTCGCCAGTGCCGACGAGATCGCCGCCGCGGTCGGAAATGACAAGGGATAAGCCTGAAATTGGACCGACTGGAGCGCCGGGTGAGTGTCGGGGGCGAGCCCCCGCATGCGGCGGGCAAGCCCCCGTCCCGCGCGCGCGGGACGATGCCGCTGACGCCCGACGCCTCCCCGCGGTGGCTGCGTCCCCTGGTCGATAACGTCGAGCGGATGCCGGACGCGTACCGGCGCCGGCTGCCGGCCGACGTGCTCGCGATGATCACCGGCAAGGCCGCGTCGTCGTTGTCGGCGATGAGCGGCCGGGGTCGCGAAGCGGCCGTCCTGGTGCTGTTTTCGGGTCCCGCGTCCGCGCCGGCCGACGGCGGCGTCCCCGACGACGCCGACCTGCTGCTCACGGTGCGGGCGTCGACGCTGCGCCACCACGCCGGACAGGCGGCGTTTCCCGGCGGCGCCTCCGATCCGGGCGATGACGGCCCGGTGTCCACCGCCCTGCGCGAAGCGGAGGAAGAAACCGGGATCGACGTCTCCCGGTTGCGGCCCTTGGTCACGATGGAACGGACGTTCATCGCGCCGTCGCGATTTCACGTCGTGCCGGTGCTGGCCTACTCGCCCGATCCCGGGCCGGTGGCCGTCGTCAACGAGGCCGAAACCGCGATCGTCGCGCGAGTTCCGGTGCGCGCCTTCATCAACCCGGCCAACCGGCTGATGGTGTACCGGGGCGACCTCGGGCGCCGGTGGGCCGGACCGGCGTTTCTGCTGAACGAGATGCTGGTTTGGGGATTCACTGGCCAGGTGATCTGTGCGATGCTCGACGTCGCCGGCTGGGCCCAGCCCTGGGACACCACCGACGTCCGCGAATTGGACGCGGCGATGGCGCTGGTCGGCGACCAGGGTGAGGCCCCCGGATGAACCTGAACTCGATGAGCCCGTCGCAATGGCTTGACGTGGCCGTGCTGGCGGTCGCGTTCATCGCGGCCGTGTCGGGTTGGCGTTCCGGCGCGGTCGGCTCGCTGTTCTCGTTCGTCGGGGTGTTGTTGGGCGCGATCGCGGGTGTGCTGCTGGCGCCCCACCTGGTCGCCCACATCGCCGCGCCCCGGGCCAAGCTGTTCGCCGCCCTGTTCCTGATCCTTGCCCTGGTCGTCATCGGCGAGGTCGCCGGAGTGGTGTTGGGCCGGGCGGTTCGGGGCGCGATCCGCAGCCGCACCATCCGGACGGTCGACTCGTTCATCGGGGTGGGGGTCCAGCTGGTGGTGGTGCTGACCGCGGCCTGGTTGCTGGCGACGCCGCTGACCCAGTCGAAGGACCAGCCGGAGCTGGCCGCCGCGGTCCGCGGCTCGCGGGTGCTGGCCAAGGTCAACGAGGTCGCCCCGCCCTGGCTGAAGACGGTGCCCAAGCGGCTGTCGGCGCTGCTGAACACCTCCGGCCTGCCCGCGGTGCTGGAGCCGTTCAGCCGCACTCCGGTCATTCCCGTCGCCTCTCCCGACCCCGCGCTGGCCACCAACCCGGTGGTGCAGGCCACCGCGCCCAGCGTCGTCAAGGTGCGCAGCCTGGCGCCGAGTTGCCAGAAAGTGTTGGAGGGCAGCGGATTTGTGGTCGCCCCGGACCGGGTGATGACCAACGCGCACGTGGTGGCCGGGTCCAACAGCGTGCAGATCTACGCCAGCGGCAGCCCGCTCGACGCCACGGTCGTCTCCTATGACCCGTCGGTCGACATCGCCATCCTCGCCGTCCCCAACCTGCCGCCGCAGCCGCTGGCGTTCGCCCAGTCCGATGCGAAGACGGGAACCAGCGTGGTGGTGCTGGGCTATCCGGGCGGCGGAAACTTCACCGCCACCCCGGCCCGCATCCGCGAGGTCATCAAGCTCAGCGGCCCGGACATCTACCGGGACCCCGCACCCGTCACCCGTGACGTCTACACCATCAGAGCCAATGTGGAGCAAGGCAATTCGGGAGGACCGCTGATCGACCTGAACGGTCAGGTGCTCGGCGTGGTGTTCGGGGCGGCCGTCGACGACCCGGACACCGGCTTCGTGCTGACGGCCGACGAGGTGGCCGGCCAGCTCGCCAAGCTCGGCGATACCCAGCAGGTCACCACCGGCGCCTGCGTCAGTTGACCACCGAGTCGAGGAATCGCAGCAGGTGCCTGTTGATTTCCTCGGGCGCCTCTTCGTGGCTGAAATGCCCTGCGCCCGAGACGGATACATAACGCCCCTGCGGGGCGTAACGCTGTGTCCGGTCGACCGGGTCGGCCAGCACGTAGGGATCGGCGTCGCCGCGCAGGTGCAGCAGCGGCACGCTGAGTTGCTGGCACATCGATTTCATGAAGCGCCGGCCTTCGTCGCGCAGCTGGCTGCGCACGGCCCAGCGCTGATATTCCAGCGCGCAGTGCGCCGCCGACGGGATCTGGATCGCCGTCCGCAGATAACCGATCGCCTCGGAAAAGTCTTCGGATGCAAGCCATTTGGCGCAGCTGCGGCTGCGGACCAGGCGTTCGATCTCGGCGCCGTTGTCGCGAGTCAGTAGGCGCTCGGGCCAGATCGGCATCTGGTAGCGCAACAGTGTGGACAGCACGGCGTAGCCCTGGTCGCGCCGGGTCAGGGTGGACCGGCGCAGCGCCGCCGGGTGCGGCGAGCTGATCAGCGCGATGGCCGACACCAACCGCGCGTGCAGCAACGCGGTGGCCCAGCAGGCCAGCCCGCCGTCGGCGTGCCCGACCAGCGTCGCCGACGAGTGCCCCAGCGCGCGAATCAGGCCGGCGGTGTCGCCGGCCAGTGTCCAGCCGTCGTAGCCGCGGGGCGGCTTATCGCTGCCGCCGTAGCCGCGCAGGTCGACCGCGACCACCCGCGCCCCGGTCAAGCCCCGCAACTGATGGCGCCACGACCACCAGAACGAACCGAAACCGTGCAGCAGCATCACCAGCGGACGGGCCGTGGGCGGTGCGGTCGCGTCGCCGCCCGCGGGCAGGGCCTCGACGACATGGAACCGGATCCCGTTGGCGTGCACGTCCAAATGGCGCCATGGCCCGTCGATGCGGGTTACCGACGGATCCGGCGGGGCCATCTACCAACCCGATGGATCGGTTTCGGGCTTCTCGTGCCTGCCGCGCTCGGTGAGCTGCTTGGCCGCGTCCGGCGTCTTGTCGTGGCCCGGCGTGAGCGCGGTGCGGGTCTCCTTGACCGATTCGATGGTCTCCCGCGGCCCCCGGATCCGGCGCACCTTCAGGAAGCCCAGCAGGGCCAGCAGCGCACCGACCACCACCTGAACACCGAAGACGATCAGGAACGCCACCCAGCGCCACAGCCAGGTGTCGAGCAGCTCGGCGACGAAGAAGAAGAAAAAGAACGTGGAGTAGAACAGCACCACCAGCGCGGCGATGAAGTACACGCTGCCGGTCAGGCCCTTTTTGACGTCCCGGGTGATCTCGGCCCGGGCCAGCTCGACCTCGGCGCGTACCAGCGTGGAGACCTGCGTGGTCGCGTCCTTGATCAGGTCACCGATCGACGGCTCGGCGGGCCGGGCGTGCGGGTCGGTCAGGGGAATCGTGGTCAGCGTGCTGGGCACACCGTTCTTGCCATCGGCTTTGCTCACAGACGGTCCCCTCTTTCGTCATCGCCCGGCTGGCTGTCCTCGCGGTTCATGTTGCCATGCGCCGACATGGCAGACGAGGCCAGCCGACGGCCACGCTCAGCACGGCGGGCGAGACGCCCGGCCGACTAGACTGGCCAAGCCGGTCCGGGTCCGGCCTGTCGATGGGAGTGGTGCTGTGCAGACGGCGCACCGGTACTTCGTGGCGGCGACGGTGGCGGTGCTCTTGGTCCTGGTGGGCTGCCCCGCGCGCGCCGCGGCCGCCGACGTCAGGATCCCGATGGGCGGCGGCGCCGGCATCGTCATCAACGGGGACACGATGTGCACCCTGACCACCATCGGGGGCGATGCCGCCGGTGATCTGATCGGCTTCACCTCGGCGCATTGCGGCGGGCCGGGCGCGCAGGTGGCCGCCGAGGGCGCCGAAAACGCCGGCATCCTGGGCACCATGGTCGCCGGCAACGACAACCTCGACTACGCGGTGATCAAATTCGATCCCGCCAAGGTGACGCCGACCGCCAACTACAACGGCTTCGCGATCAACGGGCTCGGCCCGGACCCGGCCTTCGGCGAGATCGCGTGCAAACAGGGCCGCACCACCGGCAACTCGTGCGGCGTCACCTGGGGCCCCGGCCAGGAACCGGGCACCATCGTCATGCAGGTCTGCGGCCAGCCGGGCGACTCGGGAGCGCCGGTGACCGTGAACAACATGCTGGTCGGGATGATCCACGGGGCGTTCAGCGACAACCTGCCGACCTGCATCATCAAGTACATCCCGCTGCACACGCCGGCCGTCGTCCAGTCGTTCAACACGATCCTGGGCGACGTCAACGCCAAGCACCGGCCCGGCGCGGGGTTCACGCCCCTACCGGGCTGAGTCGGCTACTTCGAGGCCTGGATCGCGTCGAACACCCCGGGGTCGAGCAGCGTCGACGTGTCTCCGAGCTCGCGGTTTTCGGCGACGTCCCGCAGCAGCCGGCGCATGATCTTGCCGCTGCGGGTCTTGGGCAGCTCGGGCACCACATGGATCTCCCGCGGCTTGGCGATGGGCGAGATCTCCTTGGCCACCTCGGCCCGCAGCTCGTCGACGATCCCGTCGTGCACTTCGTACTCGGCGCACAGGACGACGAACGCGCAGACGGCCTGGCCAGTGGTCTCGTCGGTCTTGGCGACCACCGCGGCCTCGGCCACGCCGTGGTGGCCGACGAGCGCCGACTCCAGTTCAGCGCTGGAGAGCCGGTGCCCGGACACGTTCATCACGTCGTCGATGCGGCCCACCACCCAGATGGCGCCGTCGCGGTCGTAATAGGCGCTATCCCCGGCGAAGTACCAGCCCTGCTCGGCGAACCGGGACCAGTAGGTCTCGACGTAGCGTTCCGGATCGCCCCAGATGCCGCGCAGCATCGACGGCCACGGCTGATCCAAGACCAGGTAGCCGGTGATGTGTTCGCCGTGGTGGACGGTGGGCGTCAGGTGTTCGCCGTGGTCGTCGACGATGCTCGCGGAGATGCCCGGCAGCGCCCTCATCGCCGAACCCGGTTTGGCCGCAGCGACGCCGGGCAGGGGGGAGATCATCGCGGCGCCCGTCTCGGTCTGCCACCAGGTGTCCACGATCGGGAGGCGCTCGGCGCCGATCACCTTGTGGTACCAGCGCCACGCCTCGGGGTTGATCGGCTCGCCCACCGTGCCCAGCAGTCGCAGGCTGGACAGGTCGTGCGCGTCGGGGATCTCGCGCCCCCACTTCATGAACGTGCGGATAAGCGTGGGCGCGGTGTAATAGATTGTGACGCCGTACTTTTCGATGATCTCGAAATGCCGGTGCTGGGTCGGCGAGTCGGGCGTGCCCTCATAGAGGACCTCGGTGACCCCGTTGGACAGCGGGCCGTAGACGCCGTAGGTGTGCCCGGTGACCCAGCCGATATCGGCGGTGCACCAGAAGACGTCGCGGTCGGGCTTGATGTCGAAGATGTAGTAGTGCGTGTACGACGACTGCGTCAGATAGCCGCCGCTGGTGTGCACGATGCCCTTGGGCTTGCCGGTGGTCCCGGAGGTGTACAGCAGGAACAGCGGCTGCTCGGCGTCGAACGGCTCCGGCGTGTGTTCGGGCGACGCGGCGTCGACGACGTCGTGCCACCACAGGTCACGGTCGCCATTCCAGGACACGTCGATTCCGGTGCGCCGCACCACCAGAAGGTGCTCGACCGGGCTGTCCGCGTCCGAGACCGCCTCGTCGGCCGCGTCCTTGAGCGGGGCCGGCTTGCCGCGGCGAAACTGACCGTCGCTGGTGATCAGCAGCTTGGCCTGGGCATCGGCGATCCTGGCCCGCAGCGCCTTCGCGGTGAAGCCGGCGAACACCACGCTGTGCATGATGCCCAGCCGGGCGCAGGCCAGCATCGCGATCACCGCTTCGGGGATCAACGGCAGGTAGATGGCGGCTCGGTCACCGGCGACCAGTCCGAGGCCGGTGAGCGCGTTGGCCGCCTTGCAGACCTCGGCCTGTAGGTCGGCATAGGTCAGGCTGCGGCTGTCGCCAGGCTCACCCTCCCAGTGGATGGCGACGCGATCCCCGTGGCCGGCCTCCACGTGCCGGTCGACGCAGTTGTAGGCGACGTTGAGCTTGCCGTCGGCGAACCACTTGGCGAACGGGGCGTCCGACCAGTCCAGCACCTCGGTGAACGGGGTCGACCACGACAGCCGATTGGCCTGCTTGCCCCAGAACGCCAGCCGGTCCTCGTCGGCCTCGCGGTACAAGTCCTCGCCCGCGTTGGCCTGCTCGGCGAACTCCGCCGGCGGGGGATACGACGACGGGCCTACGGCGTCGGTGGCGGTCACTGGCTTCCTCCTGGTGTCGAGGCTCGTCGATCGTCAGAGAGCCTAGCCCCACAAGGTGAAAAGCGGAGCTTGAAATCGAGGTCGAAGCCGGCCCCGGTGGCGGATAATCACCGATGTGCCGGATCACGGGCGACTACTTCGCAGCTTTGTCGCGGCCGCAACGGGTTACGCGGCCAGCGCCGCGCTGGGGCCGGCCGCGTGGGCCATGCCGACCGACAACGCGGACGCCCCGACCCCGTGCTGGTCGGACCAGATCGCGGTCACGGCCTCGCCGACTCAGGCGGCGGTGGGCCACCGCGCGGCCACGCTGGTGTTCAGCCTGGCCGGCGGCGCGGAACCCTGCACGCTGACCGGATACCCCGGCGTCGACTCCGGGTCCGGAGGACCGCTCGTTCACGCCCAGCCCACGCTGCGCGGCTACATGGGCGGCCTGCCGGGCGGCAACGAGGTGCCACCTACCGTCGTCCTGTCCCTATCCACCCAGGCGCAGGCCGTGGTGGAGGGGCTTGCCGTCGACGCGAACGGCAGCCCGTGCCCCACCTACACCGACCTGTTGGTCAATCCGCCGGACACCACCGTGGTCCTGACCGTGCCGGCCACCATCGACGCCTGCGCGCTGCAGGTGCACCCCGTCACTCCCGTCTGAGGACCGTCAGTCGGTGTTCAGGCCCTAGGGTCGGGTGTTATGCGTCGGGCCCCGCGCGCCTTGCCGGCCTTCGTCGCCGCCGGCTTCCTGGCGGTCGCGTCGCTGACCGCGTGTGGTGGCGGGGCGCTCAGTCCCGAACTGGTGGTGGTCAATGGTGGCGAGCCGCCGAACCCGCTGATTCCCACGGGCACCAACGACAGCCTCGGTGGCCGAATCCTGGACCGACTTTTCGCCGGTTTGGTGTCGTATGACGCCGCCGGCAAACCGTCTCCGGAGGTGGCGCAGTCGATCGAGACAACCGACAACATCAACTACCGCATCGCGCTCAAGCCCGGCTGGAAGTTCACCGACGGCTCGCCGGTGACGGCCCATTCGTTCGTCGACGCGTGGAACTACGGCGCGCTGAGCGCCAATGCCCAACTGCAACAAAGCTTTTTCAGCCCGATCGTCGGGTACGACGATGTCGCCGGCCCCGGTGGGGGCGGGAAGACCACCATGTCCGGGCTGCGCGTCGTCAGCGATCTCGAGTTCGATGTGCGGCTCAAGGCGCCGACCGTCGACTTCACGTTGCGGCTGGGACACAACGCGTTCTACCCGTTACCCGACATGGCGTTTCGGGACATGGCGGCATTCGGCCGCCACCCGGTGGGCAACGGCCCCTACGAGTTGGCGGACGGCCCCGACGGGCCGGCCTGGGAACACAACGTCAAGATCGACCTGAAACCCAACCCCGACTATCACGGCAATCGCGTGCCCCACAACAAGGGCCTGAGGTTCGAGTTCTACGCCAACCTGGACACCGCCTACGCCGACCTGCTGTCGGGCAATCTCGATGTGCTGGACACGATTCCGTCCAGTGCGCTGACCATCTTCAAGCGTGACCTCGGCGGCAACGCCGCCAGCGGGCCCGTCGCGGTCAGCCAGTCGCTGGACACGCCGTTGCGGCTGCCGCACTTCGGCGGCGAGGAAGGCCGGCTGCGCCGCTTGGCGTTGTCGGCTGCCGTCAACCGGCCGCAAATCTGTCAGCAGATCTTCAACGCCACCCGCAGCCCGGCCCGCGACTTCACCGCCAGCTCGCTGCCCGGGTTCGACCCGAACATCCCGGGCAACGACGCGCTGGACTTCAACCCCGAACGGGCCCGCCAACTTTGGGCGCAGGCCAATGCGATTTCGCCATGGAGCGGGCGGTACTCGATCGCTTACAACGCCGACAGCGGCCATCAAGAGTGGGTGGACGCCGTGGCCAACAGCATCAAGAACGTCCTGGGCATCGACGCCGTCGGCGCGCCACACCCCACGTTCGCGGGCTTCCGCACCCAGATCACCAACCGCAGCATCGACACCGCGTTCCGCGCGGGCTGGATCGGCGACTACCCGTCGATGATCGAGTTCCTGGCCCCGCTGTACGCGACCGGAGCGGGATCCAACGACGTCGGATACTCCAGCCCGGAATTCGACGCCGGGCTGGCCGCCGCCGAGGCGGCACCGGACCTGCACCAGGCGGATGTGCTCGTCAACCTCGCCCAACGAATCCTGTTGCGCGACATGCCCGCCGTGCCGCTGTGGTACTACATCGCGGTGGTCGGATGGTCGCCGCAGGTCAGCGGCGTCAAGCTGACCTGGAACGGCATGCCCGACTACGAGAACATCGTCAAGGCCTGAGATGGGTTGGTACATCGTGCGCCGGATCGCCGTCATGGTGCCGGTGTTCCTCGGCGCCACGCTGTTGATCTACGGCATGGTCTTCCTGTTGCCGGGCGACCCGGTGGCCGTGATGGCCGGGGACCGGCCGTTGACGCCCGAGGTCGCGGCGCAACTGCGGGCGCGCTACCACCTCGACGACCCGTTCCTGGTGCAGTACCTGCGTTACCTGGGCGGCGTCCTGCACGGCGACCTGGGCCGGTCCTACTCCGGGCTGCCAGTGAGTAACGTTCTGGCCCATGCCTTTCCGGTCACGCTGCGGCTCGCGCTGATCGCCCTGGTGGTCGAGGCGGTGCTGGGCATCGCCTTCGGGGTGATCGCCGGCCTGCGCACGGGTGGCCTGTTCGATTCCACCGTGCTGGTCGCCGGGCTGGTCATCATCGCGGTACCCATCTTCGTCCTGGGATTCCTGGCGCAGTTCGTTTTCGGGGTGAAGCTGGGCATCGCGCCGGTCACGGTGGGGGAGCGGTCGACGTTCGGGCGGCTGCTGCTGCCCGGCGTGGTGCTGGGCTCGGTGTCGTTCGCCTACGTGGTGCGGCTGACCCGATCAGCCGTGGCCGCCAACGCGCACGCCGACTATGTCCGCACCGCCACCGCCAAGGGGCTGTCCCGGCCCCGGGTGGTGACGGTGCACATCCTGCGCAATTCGCTCATCCCGGTCGTGACGTTTCTGGGGGCCGACCTGGGGGCGTTGATGGGCGGGGCCATTGTCACGGAAGGCATTTTCAACGTCCACGGCGTGGGCGGCGTGCTCTATCAGGCCGTCACCCGGCAGGAGGCGCCGACCGTGGTGTCGATCGTGACCGTGCTGGTGCTGATCTACCTGGTCACCAACCTGGCGGTGGACCTGCTGTATGCCGCACTGGATCCGAGGATCCGGTATGGCTGAGCCGGCACGGGCCAGTGGCTTCTGGCGCGACGCCTGGCGCGGGTTGCGCGGGCGACCGAAGTTCATCGTCGCCGGCCTGCTGATCGCGTTCGTCGTCGCGGTCGCGCTGTTTCCGGCGGTGTTCACCGGGGCCGACCCCGCCTACGCCGACCCCGCCCAGAGCCTGCTCCCGCCGTCGCGCGCGCACTGGTTCGGCACCGACCTGCAGGGCCACGACGTCTACGCCCGCACCGTCTACGGGGCACGGGCCTCGGTCACCGTCGGCCTGGGAGCCGCCCTGGCCGTGTTCGTCGTCGGCGGGGCCCTCGGCGCGCTGGCCGGCTTCTACGGCGGGTGGATCGACGCGGTGGTCTCCCGCGTCAGCGACGTGTTCTTCGGCCTGCCCCTGCTGCTGGCCGCCATCGTGCTCATGCAGGTCCTGCACCACCGGACGGTGTGGACGGTCATCGCCATCCTCGCCCTGTTCGGCTGGCCGCAGGTGGCCCGCATCGCGCGCGGATCGGTGCTTGCCGTGCGGGCCAGCGACTATGTGGTCGCCGCAAAAGCACTGGGGTTGAGCCGCTTTCAGATCCTGCTCCGCCACGTGCTGCCCAACGCCTTGGGCCCCGTCATCGCGGTGGCCACCATCGCCCTCGGCGTTTTCATCGTCACCGAGGCCACCCTGTCCTACCTGGGTGTCGGGCTGCCCGCGACGGTGGTGTCCTGGGGCGGTGACATCAATCTCGCCCAGACGCGGTTGCGGGCGGGATCGCCCATCCTCTTCTATCCCGCCGGCGCGCTGGCGATCACGGTGCTGGCGTTCATGATGATGGGCGACGCGCTGCGCGACGCCCTGGACCCGGCGTCCCGAGCGTGGCGCCCATGACCGGCACGCCGCTGCTCTCCGTCGAGGGCCTGAAGGTCGACTTCGGTGATCAGGCCGCCGTCCGCGGCGTGGATTTCGCCGTCCAACCCGGCCACACCGTCGCGGTGGTGGGGGAATCGGGATCGGGCAAATCCACCACGGCGGCCGCGATCCTCGGCCTGCTTCCCACCGGCGGCCGGATCACGGCCGGGCGCATCGTCTTCGACGGCTCCGACATCGCCGGGGCCGACCGCCGGACGCTGCGTGCGATCAGGGGCCGCGAGATCGGCTATATCCCCCAGGACCCGATGACCAACCTCAACCCCGTCTGGAAGGTGGGCTTCCAGGTTGCGGAGGCGTTGCGGGCCAACACTTCCGACCGCCGGTCCCGGCGAAGGGCGGTCGAACTGCTCGCCCAGGCCGGGATGCGGGACCCCGACAAACAGGCCGGCCGCTACCCGCACCAGCTCTCCGGCGGCATGTGTCAGCGGGCGCTGATCGCGATCGGGTTGGCGGGCCGGCCGCGGCTGCTGATCGCCGACGAACCGACCTCGGCGCTGGACGTCACCGTGCAACGCCAGGTGCTCGACCACCTGCAGGGGCTCACCGCGGAACTCGGCACCGCGCTGCTGCTGATCACCCATGACCTGGCGCTGGCCGCCGAACGCGCCGAGTCGGTGGTCGTCATGCGCGACGGCGTGGTGGTGGAATCCGGTGCGGCGCGGTCGATCTTGCGGAGCCCGCAGCACGAATACACCCGGCGGCTGGTGGCCGCCGCACCCTCGGTGACCGTCAAAGGCCCGCCCCGGCCACGGCCGGCGAACGATGGGGCGCCGGACGACATCCTCGTCGCCTCCGGGCTGACCAAGGCATACCGGGAATCCCGCGGGGCGCCGTGGCGGCGCGCGGAATTCCTTGCCGTCGACGGTGTTTCGTTCCGCCTGCGGCGAGCGAGCACCCTGGCGATCGCCGGGGAGTCCGGCTCGGGGAAGTCCACGCTGGCGCAGCTGGTGCTAGGCCTGCTGCCGCCGACCTCGGGCACGGTCGTCTTCGACGGCGAGCGCGTCGACGCCGCGGTGAACCGCGATCGGCAATTGGCGCTCCGACGCCGGATGCAGCCGGTCTTCCAAAACCCCTACAGCAGCCTCGATCCCATGTACACGGTGTTTCGGGCCGTCGAGGAACCGCTGCGCATCCACCGCGTCGGCGACCGCCGGCAGCGCGAGCGCGCGGTGCGCGAGCTCGTCGACCAGGTGGCGTTGCCGTCGTCGGTCCTGGGGCGGCTACCCCGCGAACTGTCGGGCGGCCAACGGCAGCGGGTGGCGATCGCTCGGGCGCTGGCGTTGCGGCCCGACATGCTGGTCTGCGACGAGGCGGTTTCCGCGCTCGACGTCCTGGTGCAGGCGCAGATACTGGATCTGCTGGCCGAACTGCAGACCGAGCTGGGGCTCACCTATCTGTTCATCAGCCACGACCTGGCCGTGATCCGTCAGATCGCCGACGACGTCCTGGTGATGCGCGCCGGGCGCGTGGTGGAGCACGCCGCCACCGAGGAGCTGTTCGCCCGGCCCCGGCACGAATACACCCGCCAGTTGCTGGAGGCCATCCCGCACGCGCCGACATCGGATCGGTGAAGCCGGGATAGGTTGGCAACCTGTGACCGCTGATCCCCTGGCTCCGCTGATGGAGCTGCCCGGCGTCGCCGAGGCCAGCGATCGGGCCCGCGAGGCGCTGGGGCGCGCCCACCGCCACCGCGCCAACCTGCGCGGTTGGCCGGTGACCGCCGCCGAGGCGGCGCTGCGGGCCGCGCGCGCCTCCTCGGTGCTGGACGGCGGTCCCGTGCGGCTGGAAGACCTCGCGGACGCGGGCGCGGTCAGCGACCCGGTGTTCGGCGGGGCGCTGCGGGTGGCCCAGGCGCTGGAGGGCGGCGAGGGACCGCTGGTCGGAATCTGGCGGCGCGCGCCGCTGCAGGCGCTGGCCCGACTGCACATGCTGGCGGCGGCCGACCAGGTCGACGAGGAACGGCTGGGCCGGCCCCGCGCCGACGCCGGCGTCGGGCCGCGGCTGGAGTTGCTGGCGGAGTTGGTCAGCGGCGGCACCCAGGCGCCGGCGCCGGTGGTGGCCGCCGTCGCGCACGGGGAGCTGCTGACGCTGCGGCCCTTCGGCAGCGCGGACGGGGTGGTGGCCCGAGCGGTGTCGCGGTTGGTCACCATCGCCAGCGGCTTGGACCCGCACGGATTGGGCGTGCCCGAGGTGAATTGGATGCGGCAGCCCGCCGACTATCGCGACGCGGCCGAAGGTTTCGCCGGCGGTACCGCGGAAGGGGTGGGGGCCTGGCTGGTGCTGTGTTGCCGCGCGATCCGCGCCGGTGCGCAGGAGGCGTGGGCGATCGCCGATTCGCTGTCCAGTAGATAGCTGATTCGGTAGCCCGCGGTTGAGGAAAACGGCACCTAACAATGCAAAGCGGGCGACGTCCGAAAGGAATTCGGTCCGCCGCCCGCTAGCACGGAGCTCGGTTACCATGCGTGCATTTCTGGGCTGCGTGGGTTGGCCTCGGCGATCTTGCGATGCTTGTGGCTGCAACCCCACCCAAAGGGTCGTCGTCACCGTTCACATTTCGCAATTACGCAGGCCCGCAACACTTCTGCCATTTTCGCGGCTATGACTCCGCGTGGGTGCCGAGCACCGTGCTGGGCGCCCGGGTCGGGAGAACGAACCTTCTCTTCCGGATCGACCTTGGCCTCACCGGGCTTCCGTGGTTCCTTTGTACTACTAGACCCCTAGCGCAGCAAGGCCCAATTTTGCAAAAGCCGGGAAGCGAAGTGGTATCAGAGTTTGCTGCGAATCGCGGTGCCGGCTAGAACGCGAACCGGCGCAACAGCGAGTAGGTGACCGCGCCCGCGGCCAGCGCGCTGACGCCCACCGCGGCGGTCGTCGCGATCGCGGCGCCCGACGGGGCGGGGATGCGATCGCGCAGCGAAACCGGTTTGGAGAACGACAACACGGGCCAACCACGCTCGACGGCTTCCCGGCGCAATCCGCGGTCCGGATTCACCACGCTGGGGTGGCCGACGGACTCGAGCATCGGCAGGTCGGTGATCGAGTCGGAGTAGGCGTAGCAGTGCTGAAGCGGGTAGCCCTCGCGGGCGGCCAGCTCGCGGATCGCTTGCACCTTGCCCTCGCCGTAGCAGTAGAACGCGATCTCGCCGGTGTACCGGCCGTCCTCCACCACCATGCGGGTCGCCATCGCGTGGGTGGCGCCCAGGGCGCGGGCGATCGGCGCGACGATCTCCTCGCCGGAGGCGGAGACCACGACCACGTCGCGGCCGCACAGCTTGTGCGCGGCGATCAGGTCCGCGGCCTCGGCGAACACCAGCGGGGTCACGATGTCGTGCAGCGTTTCGTTGACGATCGACTTGACCTGTTCCACGTCCCAGCCGGCGACCATGTTCGTCATGTGGATGCGCATCCGGTCCATCTGGTCATGATCAGCACCGGAGAGCAGATAGATGAACTGGGCGTAGCTCGATTTGAGCACGGCGCGGCGGTTCAGCAGTCCCTGGTTGAAGAAGGGTTTGCTGAAAGCCAGCGTGCTGGACTTGGCGATGATCGTCTTGTCCAGGTCGAAGAAGGCCGCGGTGCGGGCCCGGGGAGCGGTGGCCGCCGCCGTGTGCTGCTCCGCGGCCGGGTCGAAGACGGTCACCGACCCAGCATATGTCGGCCGTGCGCCCGGGCCCCGGTTCCGGGGCCGAAACGCCGCTCAGCATTGTGGGACCGGCGGTAACGCACTGTTTTTGCGGCTCAACGTGTTCTTTCCTGGAGAAGAGCCCTTGCGTTACCGCCGCTAGTCATGTGTATAGTAAGCATTACTCGGCCTGAGCCGAGGGTGTATCAGCCCGACCCCCCGGGGCTGATGCACGACGACCCTCGCCTCCTCCCCCCCTGGCGGGGGTCGTCCCTTTTCTGGGGTCAGATCCTCTTCGACGTGCCGCGTGGCGCGGCGTTCACGTGGTTGCGGACATTGTGACTTCTGTGTGCCGGCCGCTCCCCGGCCGACGCGCTTTGTGCACACTCGCGTCTCTATCCCCAAATCGGTATTTGGGACTGGTGTCCAATATCGCGGGTCCGACATGGTGGGTCCGTGACGAGCACCTCCCAGGCCGAGCCCGCGGGCGTGCTGGCGGTGTTGGCGGATCCGGAACTGCGCCGGGAATTCGACCGCGTGGCGGCGGCCGTCGGTGTCCGGGTGGTCCACGCGGGCGGTGCCGTGAGTCGCAGGACGTGGTCGGCGGCCGCGGCCGTCGTGCTGGACGAAACGGCGGCCGACCGGTGCGGGCGGGCGGCGCTGCCGCGCCGCGCTCACGTCGCCGTGCTGACCGCGGGTGACCCGGCGACCGCGGCGTGGGCGGCGGCCGTCGCGGTCGGCGCCGAGTGCGTGCTGCGGCTGCCCGAGCAGGAGGCCGGGTTGGTCCGCACGCTCGCCGAGGCCGTCGAATCGTCGCGCGACGACGGGTCGCGCGGCGAAGTGGTCGCGGTCGTCGGGGGGTGCGGCGGGGCCGGCGCGTCAACGCTGGCGGCCGCCCTGGCGCAGGCCGCCGCCGACGCGGTGCTGGTCGACCTCGACCCGTGGGGCGGGGGCATCGATCTGCTGCTGGGCGCCGAGACCGCGCCCGGCCTGCGCTGGCCGGACCTCGCCCTGCAGGGCGGCCGGCTGAACTGGTCGGCGGCGCGGGAGGCGTTGCCGCGACACCGCGGGGTCAGCGTGCTGTCCGGCACGCGGCGCGGATACGAGTTGGCGGCCGGGCCGGTGCACGCCATCGTCGACGCCGGCCGCCGCGGCGCGGTCACCGTGGTCTGTGACCTTCCGCGCCGTCTCACCGACGCGGCGCAGGCCGCGCTGGACGCCGCCGACCTCGTCGTCGTGGTCAGCCGCTGCGACGTGCCCGCGTGCGCGGCGACGGGTGCGCTCGCCCCGGTGCTGGCCGCCATCAATCCCAACGTGGGGTTGGTGGTGCGGGGCCCGTCGCCGGGCGGGTTGCGGGCCGGTGAGATCGCCGACATCACCGGGCTGCCGTTGCTGGCGGCGATGAGGGCCGAACCCCGGGTCGCCGAGCAGCTCGAGCGCGGCGGCCTGCGGCTCGGGCGACGATCCGCGCTCGCGGCGGCGGCCCGCCAGGTGCTCACCGTGCTGCCGCGCGCGTCGTCGGGTCCGGCGCGAAACGGTAGGGCCGCGTGAGCGGTTCGCTGATCGACCGGGTGCGTGAGCGGCTGGCCGCCCAAGCCGGGCCGCTGGGGTCTCCGTTGGGCCCGAACGCCGTGGCGGCCGCGATCCGGGCCGAGTCCGGCGGGATGCTGGGCGACACCGAGGTGTTGGCCAACCTGCGGGTGCTGCAGACCGAGCTGACCGGCGCCGGCATCCTCGATCCGTTGCTGTGTGCGGACGGCACCACCGACGTGTTGGTCACCGCGCCCGACGCGGTGTGGGTCGACGACGGGAATGGGTTGCGGCGCACTCAGGTTCGGTTCGCCGACGAGGCGGCGGTGCGGCGCCTGGCGCAGCGGCTGGCGCTGGCCGCCGGCCGGCGCCTGGACGACGCGCAGCCGTGGGTGGACGGGCAGCTGACCGGCGTCGGCGCCGGGTTCGCGGTGCGGCTACACGCGGTGCTGCCGCCCGTGGCGGCCGCGGGCACCTGCTTGTCGCTGCGGGTGTTGCGGCCGGCCAGTCAGGACCTGGCGGCCCTGACCGCGGCCGGCGCCTTGGCGCCCGAGGCCGCCGCCCTGGTCGAAGACATCATCGCGGCCCGGTTGGCGTTCCTGGTGTGCGGCGGAACCGGGGCCGGCAAGACGACCTTGCTCGCGGCGATGCTCGGCGCCGTGGCGCCCACCGAACGAATCGTGTGCGTCGAGGATGCCGCCGAGCTGGCGCCCCGGCATCCGCACCTGGTGAAGCTCGTCGCGCGGTGCGCCAATGTCGAAGGGGTGGGCGAGGTTCCGGTGCGCCAACTCGTTCGGCAGGCCCTGCGGATGCGACCCGACCGCATCGTGGTCGGCGAGGTGCGGGGCGCGGAGGTGGTCGATCTGCTCGCCGCGTTGAACACCGGCCACGACGGGGGAGCGGGCACGGTGCACGCGAACAACCCGGCCGAGGTGCCCGCCCGGCTGGAGGCCCTCGGCGCGCTCGGCGGCCTCGATCGCGCGGCGCTGCACAGCCAACTCGCCGCGGCCGTGCAGGTGCTGTTGCACGTCACGCGGGATCGCACCGGGCGGCGTCGGCTCGGCGAAATCGCGGTGCTGCGCGCGGTCGAGGGGCGGGTGCGGGCGGTCACGGTCTGGCACGCCGACGGCGGCCCGACCGACGACGCGGGATCGCTGAAACGGTTGTTGCAGAGCCGGATGCCGGCATGAACGGGGCGACGGCCGGCGCGCTGCTTTTGGCGCTCGCGCTCATCGTGCTGCCGCCGTCACCCCGGCGCCGCCTCGCGCCGGTGACGCCGAACCCTCGGTGGCGCCCGCGCGCGGCGGCCTGTCTTGCGGTGGGGGTCGCGGGTGCGGCCGCCGCGCTGCTGCCGCTGACGACGGTGCTGGCCGTCGCGGTCGTGGGCGCGACCGCGAGCGCGCGCGCTCGCCGCCGCCACCGCATCCGATGCGCTCTGCGCGAGGGCCAAACGCTGGAGGGCGCGCTCGACGTGCTCGTCGGTGAATTGCGCGTCGGGTCCCATCCGGTGCGCGCGTTCGGGGTGGCCGCCGGCGAAACCACCGGTGCGGTCGCGGCGTCCTTGCGGTCGGTCGCGGCCCGCGCCAGGCTCGGGGCCGACGTCGCGGCCGGCCTGCGCGCCGCCGCGAAATCGTCGGCGCTGCCGACGCATTGGGATCGCCTCGCGCTGTGCTGG
>NZ_LATC01000073.1:0-26094 GCF_001414075.1 Mycobacterium sp. UM_11
GGTCGACGAGGCGCCGCGGGACCGCAGCGTCGCGCTGTTGTGGACCGGTCCCGGCCTGGGTGGCCCCGAAGGGGCCTGATCTAGACGCTGGGGCGGCCCGCGCTGCGCACTGCCTCGGCGATCGCGTCGGCCAGGGGGCCGATCTCGCCGGCGGTCAGGTCCGCGATGGTGACGCGGATGCCCGGCGGCGTGCCGATCCGGAATCGGGTGCCGGGTGCCGCGGCCCAGCCCGCGCGCAACAGCCGGGTGATCGCGACGGTCTCGTCGGGCACGGGGATCCACACGTTGAGCCCGGACCTGCCGTGCGCGGCGACGCCACGCTCGGCCAAGGCGGCGAATAGCCCCCGGCGGGTGTCGGCGTATTGCCGCTCGGCCATGGCGATCAGGCGCGCGGCCGCCCCGTCCGACCACAGGCTGACGGCCAGGTCCTGCAGCAGGTGGCTCACCCAGCCCGGCCCGAGCCGCAGCCGCCCGTGCACGCGCTCGACGGTGCGGTGGTCGCCGGCGAGGACGGCCACCCGCAGGTCGGGCCCGTACGCCTTGGACGCGGACCGCACGAACGCCCAATGCCGGGTCGCGCCGGCCAGGGTGTGCAGCGGCGCGCCGGAGATGCCGGCGCAGTGGTCGTCTTCGATGAGCAGCACGTCACCGCCCCGGCGCGCCAGCAGTTGCCGCAATGCGTCGGCGCGCTCGGCGGATAGCGCAGCGCCCGTGGGGTTTTGGGCGCGCGTGGTGACGATGAGCCCGCGCACACCGCGGTCCAGCGCCGCCGCCAGGTCGGCGGGCAGCGGTCCATCGTCGTCCACCCGGACCGGCTCGGCCGAAAGCCCCAGGGCGGCAAGGAGATCGAACACGTTCCCCCAGCCCGGGTCCTCGACCGCGACCCGGTCGCCGGGACGCAGATGGGCGGTCAGGACGCGCTCGAGGCCGTCGAGCGCCCCGCTGGTCACCGCGAGGTGTTCGGCCGCAACGCCATCGGCGGACAGCGCCGCCCGGGCGAACTCGACCAACGCCGCCGACATGGCCGGCTGCCCGTACAGCACCGGGCGGCCGATCACCGGGGCGGGCAGCGTGGCGCCCGCCAGGGGCAACAGGGCGGGGTTGGGATTGCCGGCCGACAGGTCGCGCACCCCGGCGGGGACGTCGAGCCCGAGCAGCGACCGGGGGGTGGTCGCCGGGCGGTGCCGCACCCGGGTGCCGCGGCGACCGGCCGTTTCCACGGCCCCTCGATGGCGCAGCAGGCGGTAGGCCGCCGCCGCGGTGTTGGCGTTGACGCCGAGCTGGGCGGCCAGTTCCCGGACGGGCGGCAGGGCGTCACCGGGCGCCAGCGCGCCGGTCGAGACCGCCTCTTCGATGCTGGCCGCTATGGACTCCGCGCCCGTTCCGGTTATGCTGTTTTGTACTGGCACGCAATTAATTATGTACTAGAACAAAGGCACACGCAATGGACACCGGATACCAGCCGACTCCGCGCACGACGCCCACCCGCTACCGGGAGCGCGCCCGCTACGACCGCGAGACCGTGCACCGGATCCTGGACGAGTCGCCGATCTGCCACCTGGGCTACCTCAGCGCCGGCCGCCCGGTGGTCCTGCCGACCACCCACGTCCGCCTCGGCGAGACGCTCTACCTGCACGGTTCGACCGGCGGGGGTCCCCTGCTCGCCGCCAGGGCGGCCCCGTCGGGCCTGCCCGTGTGCGTCACGGTCACCCTGGTCGACGGGCTGGTGCTGGCGCGCGCCGCCATGCACCACTCGGTGAACTTCCGCTCGGTGGTCGCGCTGGGCGCCGCGCGCGTCGTCGACGACGCGGGCGAGAAATCGCGGGCGCTGGCGGGCCTGCTGGACCACATCGCGCCCGGGCGCGCCGCCGACTGCCGGCCCCCCGATCCGCGCGAGCTGGCTGCCACCGGGATGCTCGCGCTGGACCTGCTGGAGGTGTCGGCCAAGGTGCGCGCCGGCGGCCCGGAGGACGATCCGGAGGATTGCGCGTTGCCCTACTGGGCGGGAGTGGTGCCGCTGCGCGTGACGGCCGGGGCGCCGGTGCCGGCCGCGGACCTCGCCCCGGCGCTGCCGGTGCCGGGATACCTCAGGGAGCGCCGGGCCTGAGCCTCACGGCGGCAACGCGCCGGCTGTCGTCCCACCAGGTTCCGACGAGGATGACGGTGCCGGCCCAGGCCAGGCCCAGCATCCAGCCGGAGAGCACGTCGCTGACGTAATGGACTCCCAGATACACCCGCGAGAACCCGATCAGGAACGCCGAGCCGATCGCGACGGTCCACACGATCACCCGCCCGGCCCACCGCAGGATCAGCCAGCGGGTCAGCATCCACGCGGAGATCACCATGATCGCGGCGGTGCCGGTGGCGTGCCCGGACGGGAACGAATACCCGTCCGCGTCGACGAGGGCGAACGGCAGGGGCGGGCGTTTTCGGCCTACCAGGGCCTTGGCGATGAACAGCACCAGCGGAACCACACCGCCGCCAACCAGGGCGAGCAGCACGGGCCGCCATGACCGGCACCGGTAACCCGCGGCAACGGAAATCGGGAACGCGACCGCAGTCAGGAATAGCGGTCCGCCCGCGATCGTGACCGCCCGCAGGGCGGCGGTCAGCCACAGCTCGCGGTGGGCCGCGAGCCAGCGGGTCACCGGCTGGTCGATTCCGGCGATGCCGTCGCCCTCGAGCACGTCCTCGAGCACCTCGCTGAAGCCGACCGCGAGCGCGACGACCACGACCATCCCGAGCAGCAGCGCGGCACCGGCGACCTCGCTCTCGGGCCACCGACGCGCCAGCGACCACCCCCGGTCGCCGATCCGGTCACGGGCCCAGGTCAGCGTTTCCGACACCCTTCCCATGAGCGTCCGGAACGGGGGCCCGCGCCGGGCAACCCCAATCGCCAGCCAAGCAAGCAGGACAAGGAAAACGGTGATGCTGGCGCCGACCAGACCGAACCCGCCCGCGCCGGGTCCATACTGCTGGTCCATGCAGCGCGGCCCGGCGTCTAGAACAGCAGGTAGCGGTAGGCCGGCGAGCCGGGTTCCAGGCGTTCGACGTGGAGTTCGGTCGCGCGCATCCGGGCCAGCAGGCCGTCCAGGTCGGCCGAGGACGCCAGCTGGATGCCGACCAGCGCCTCGCCGGTCTCGCGGTTGTTCCGCTTGATGTACTCGAACAGGGTGATGTCGTCGTCGGGGCCCAGCACCTCGTCGAGGAACCGGCGCAGCGCGCCGGGCTCCTGCGGGAAGTCCACCAGGAAGTAGTGCTTGAGGCCCAGGTGCACCAGCGAGCGTTCGAGCACCTCGCCGTAGCGCGACACGTCGTTGTTGCCACCCGAGATGAGGCACACCACGGTGGAACCGGGCTCGATATCCGCTTCCAGCAGCCCCGCGACCGACAGCGCGCCCGCGGGCTCGGCGATGATGCCCTCGTTCTGATAGAGATCCAGCATCGCGGTGCAGACCGCGCCCTCGTCGATCGCCGTGATCGACACCATGTCGCCGGCCGCCGCCAGCGCCGCGTAGGTCAGCGTGCCCGCGCGCCGCACCGCGGCGCCGTCGACGAACTGGTCGACGTGGTCCAGCTCCACCGGCTCGCCGGCGGCCAGCGCGGCCATCATCGCCGCGGCGCCGGCCGGTTCGACGCCCAGCACCGACGTGTTCGCCGTCCGCTCGGCCAGGTAGGTGGTGATGCCCGCGATGCAGCCGCCGCCGCCGACCGGGACCACCACCAGGTCGGGCTCCCCCGCGCCGAGCCTGTCCAGCTGATCGAGCAGTTCGACGGCGATGGTGCCCTGGCCGGCGATGGTGCGCAGGTCGTCGTACGGCGGCACCAGCGTGGCGCCGGTGCGTTCGACGTCGGCCAGCGCGGCCTCGGCGGCCAGGTCGTAGGTCGTTCCGCCCACGATCAGCTCGATGAACTCCCCGCCGTGGTAGCGAATCCGGTCGCGTTTTTGCTGGGGGGTCTTGGCGGGCACGTAGACCCGGCCGTGCACGCCCAGGGTCCGGCACGCGTAGGCGAAGCCCTGCGCGTGATTGCCCGCCGACGAGCACACCACCCCGGCCGCCAGCTCCTCGTCGGACAGCTGCACCAGCAGGTTGTAGGCACCGCGCAGCTTGTAGGAGCGCACCACCTGCAGGTCTTCCCGCTTGAGGTAGACGTTCGCGCCGGTGATCGCCGACAGCCGATCGCTCAATTGCAGCGGCGTCGGCGTGACGACCGCGGCGATGCGCTTGGCCGCACCGTCGATGTCAGCCCCGGACAGCAGAGGCGCCGGCCCCATGCTCTGGCTCAGTTCGGCGGACACCGATCAATGGTGCCACGCCGGGGAGCCAACTTCGGAATTCAGCCCGCCGGGGTCAGCACGAACACCGGGATCTGGCGGTCCGTTTTCTTCTGATACTCGGCGTAATCGGGCCAGGCCTCGACGGCGCGCTCCCACCAGAGGGCCTTCTCATCGCCGAACACCTCGCGGGCGTCGTACTCGCGGGTGGTGCCGCCGTCCTGCAGCTCGACCCGGGGGTTCTTGACGACGTTGTGGTACCAGACGGGGTGCTTCGGCGCCCCGCCGAGCGAGGCGACGATCGCGTACTGACCGTCGTGCTCGACCCGCATCAACGGGGTCTTGCGGAGCTTGCCCGTCTTGGCCCCGATCGTGGTCAGCACGATGATGGGTTTCCCCTTCATGTCCGTGGCCTCGGTCCCGCCGGACTGCTCGTACTTCTCGGCCTGTTCGCGGGACCAGTCCCATGGGCTCGGCGCGTACTCCCCTGAAAGCGGCATGGCACCAACTCTATGCCGCGCGCCCGGCGGGCGCCGGTGCGGTCGAGATCGCCTACGGCCGCGTCTCGACGAACGGGCGAAGGTGGATGCGCGTCTGGTGGTCGGGGGCCCCGGCCTCGCCGTCGGAATGCCTGCCGCGCGTGTAGTCGCCCTGCCACGGCACTTTTTCACCGACGGCGGTGTTGGTCGCGGCCTGGGCCTGGCCCAGCTCGTTGCGCGAGCGGAGGAAGAACTCGTGCTTGCGGCGCACGTCCTCGTCGGACTCGATCGGCCGGATCTCCGGGGCGAACTCTTCCAGCTCGGCCCGGCGCTGCGGGACGATCATGCAGATCGGCTCGTCGACCTCGAACCGCACCGGCATCATCTTCCGGGTGATCTGCCAGCTCATGCTGAAACTCGATGTGGCCCAGTCGGTCTCGACGACGCCCTCCAGCGGCGACACGGCGTCCTTGGGGTAGTTGGCCGGCCCGCGGACCAGCAGGTTGTAGCCGGGCGGGGTGCGAAACAGCATCGGCAGGTGCCATGTCAAGATGCCGTGACCGAAGTGGCTGAACGGCAGGAGCTGACCGGGGTCGCGCCGGTCGGGCGCGATGATCACCCCCATGCTCTCGTCCCCGCCCATCCACGTGGCGGTGAACGCGCACGGATTGCGCAATTCCCAGCCACTTTGGTTGGCGATGAGCATCGGCAGGCACCGGTTCGGCCAACCGTTTCGCATCGCCGACATCCACGGCCGGCTGATGGGGGCCGGTGTGATCGGCGGCGCGTTGTCAGCGGTGGTGAACGCGATCAGCGGGCGGGTGGCCTCGCCGGACTTGTCACTCATCGACTCCTCGATTCGGTACGTGGCGCAGACCTTCCCCAAACCATTACCCAGTGTGCCCTCCGAGCGCGAGCTCGAGTGTGTGAGCCGGTAGGTCCGACCATGGCCGCGGGTCGCCGGGCTGCGCGGGCGGATCGGCGAGCGGGCGATGCCACCAGCCGATGTCACGATGTCCCACCACCTCCCCAACTTGAAGCCCACACCATGGAAGACGCCGACGCGATCGAAGGCCATCGCCTCATGCAGGCCGACGCTTGCCGGGTTGGGCAGCACGATGGCGGAGTAGGCATTGATGTATCCCTGTGCGGCAAGCACATTGAACAAGACGCCATACATTCGTCGACCGTGCCCCTGCCGGTGGTGTGACCTGCTCAGGTACAACGACACGTCCACCGACCAGCGGTATGCGGCCCGCTCGCCGTGGGGGCTCGCGTAGGCGTATCCCACGATGGCGTCGCCGTTCGTCATCACCAACCAGGGCAGGCCGGCCAGGGTCGCGGTCAGCCTCGACCGCATCTCCTGGGCGTCGGGCGGCACCGTCTCGAATGAGATTGCGGTGTCGCGCACAAACGGCGCGTAGATGTCGGCGATAGCGTCCGCGTCCTGTGGCGTTGCCATTCGGATCATGAGAAGAGCATGCTCACGACCTTTTCGGCGAACCGGAGGTGGGTGGCTAGTTGTTCGTTGGCGGTGGCTGCGGCTCGAAGGGGTCGTACCACCACCAGTCGGCGCGCTCGCCGGAGGGCCCGGACCAAGGCGGCACGGCGGGCGGGGCGCGGTTGGGCGCGCGGGCAAGCGATCCCGCGCTCAGCGGGCGGCCCGAGCCGTCGGTGACGACGAGATGGTCGGCGGGTCCGGTGATCGTGATGCCGCCACGGTGGTGCAACCGGTGGTGATAGGGGCAAACGAGCACCAGGTTGGCCAGCTCGGTGGGGCCGCCGTCTTCCCAATGGCGGATGTGGTGGGCGTGCAGACCGCGGGTGGCGCCGCAGCCGGGAACCGCGCAGGTGGGGTGGCGATGCTCGAGCGCGCGGCGAAGCCGCCGGTTGATCTGGCGGGTCGCCCGGCCGGCGCCGATCACCTCGCCGTCCCGCTCGAACCAAACCTCACACGTGGCATCACAGGTCAGGTATCGGCGTTCGGCGTCGGTGAGCAGCGGACCCAGATGCAACGCGGCGGCGCGTTGCTCGACATCGACATGCACCACCACCGTGGTGTGCTGCCCGTGCGGCCGACGCGCCGCCTCGGCATCCCAACCGGCCTCGACCAGGCGCATGAACGCCTCTAGCGTGCCCGGTAACGGCGGCGCGGCATTGGACGCGCAGCCTTCATTGCCGCGATCGCGCTTCCACTCGGCGACCAGCGCATCGCGATGAGACGCCAGTGCGGCGTCGAATTTCGCCGCATCCAGGTGCGGAAGTTTGATCCGCCAACAGCTGAAGTCCTCGTCGGCGGTCTTGGTGATCGAGGGTTGCGGTTGCGGCCGAGCATCGGGTTGGGGGCGCGGTTCCAGCTTGACCGCGGTGCGCAGCTGGTTGACCGTGGCGACCCGGGCCAACTTCGCGTAATGCTCATCGGATCCCTCACCCGCCCGCGCCGCGATGACGCCGACCTGGTCCAGTGACAGTCGCCCCTCCCGCATGGCCTGCGCGCAGCGCGGGAACTCCTCGAGCCGCCGCGCGACGGTGGTGATCGTGTAGGCGTTCGCGGACGACAAGCCGATCTTCCAGGCCACCAACGCCGCGACCGACCGCGCGCCGGTGGCGCCGCAGAGCTCGTCGCGATCCATCTCCGCGACGATCTCGACGATGCGCCCGTCGATCGCGTTGCGCTGTCCGGCCAACTCGGCCAGCTCGTCGAACAATACGTCAAGCCGCTCAGCGGGATTCACCTCCACGGGAGGCGATGCGATCGGCGACATGAATTCATCATCGCAGGGGGGTCCGACACGTTTCGGCTTTGACCGCCAGCCCGACCGCCGCCGCGACGCGTCAATTGGTGCGGTCGGCCCAGCCAGGCGGAAGCCGGTCGGGGGCCACGTCGATCACCGATTCGTCGTCGGCACCGACACGCTCGAACAGCGTGATGTAGGCGAATTCGGGCACGGTGAAGATCGGGTAGGTCGGTCCCTCATCACGATAGGCACGCATCTGGTCGAGGTGCTCGTTCTGGAAGCACACCGTGCGCTCGCCGTGCTGTCGGATCCACTGGGGAAAAAGATCACGCCGTGGATTCGCCGCTTGCCGGGCATGACGTTGACGGCCACCGACGTGCCCGTGGGCTCGGTCCAGGAGATCTTGTAGCTGTCGTCGTCGAGCTGTACGAGGTCGACCTCCTGGCCCTTGACCCACCGCCCGCCGACGTGGCCGGAATGGATTCGATAGTCGATGGTGCGGTCGTTCTTGACGTACATCTCGTAGCGCCAGCCGTTGGCGTAGGTGTAGATGAACCGGCAACCCACGATCCCCGACAAGTCCTGCGGCGGAATGGGATTGTCGACGGTGGTCATAATCGGCTCCCGATTCTATCGGCGGTCAGTAGCATACGGCGAAGGCAGGGGTTAGGGGCGTCGCGGAATGCACTGGATGCGCGTGTGGTGGCGGCAGCCGGATCACTACGACTGGTTCTCCGACTACCTCGGCGCGCGCGGGTTGAAACCCTTCATCCGGTACTTGATGGTCGGCATCCTGTCCATCCTGGCCACGGCGACGTTGCTGATGCTGAACAGCCCCTCGGGCATGCAGACTCCCGCGCGGCGCGGTCTCGCGGCGGTGTTCGTCGCGTGCCTGGCGGGCATGGTGCTGGTGTGGGTGCGACGCTGGCCCGGACGCGTTGAATCGCAAGTGTTTTCGGTGGTGGGCACGATCGGCATCGCCGCCGTGTGCGTGACGGAGGCCGACCCGCGGAGCGGAATGCTGAGTTGCGCGGCATTCGGCGGCCTCGCGGGTTACGTCGCGTTTTGCCACTCCGCCCGCCTGCTGGTTTTCACGCTCGGCACCGCCCTGGGTGCGGCCGCGGCGTGCGCGGTGCGTATCGCTACGTCCGGTGACGCATCGATGGCGGCGGCCAACTTCCTGTTGGTCAGCGCGGGGATCCTGGCGGTGCCGTTCTGCGGACAGGTGCTCGTGCACTGGCTTTCGGTGGACGCACTGAAATCCTCGACCGATCCGCTCACCGGCCTGCGGAACCGCAGGGGGTTCTATCGATCGGCCGCGAAACTGGTAGCGGCCGACGGGCGCACATCGTGCCTCAGCGTGCTGATGGTCGATCTCGACAACTTCAAGCGGATCAACGACACGTACGGCCACGCGGCCGGGGACCGCATCCTGGTGTCCGTCGCCGACACGCTGAGGCGGGTCGGCACCGAAAGAACCGTTATCGCGCGGGTGGGCGGGGAGGAATTCCTGGTCGCCGAGATGGCCGGCACCTCCGAGGCCCTGCAGACCGCCGAGGCGATGCGCCAGGCGATCGCCGGCACACCGTGGGGCGTGACGGCCAGCCTGGGGGTCAGCAGTCTTCCGCTGCGCGCGCGGGCCGAAAGCGTGGACAGGGACACGATCGAGCGCCTCGTGAACGAGGCCGATCTCGCGATGTATGAGGCGAAACGTGCTGGCGGAAACCGGGTTCGGCACACCGACATGCCGGTACCACCCGGCCGCTGATGCGCAACGGCGTTACCCCGCCGGGGTGCCGCCTACCGCGCACCGGCCAGGCCCGCAATCGCGTTGACGCGCCGGACCGCCGTGGCGATCTCGTCGGCGAACTCGCGGCGCCGGTTCGCGATGGTCAGATCCTCGAAGCCGTCCACCAGCTCGCGGTGGCGGGCCAACCGCAGGGCGGTCTTGAACAATTCCATCGACCTCGACTCGGCGCTGGCGATCCTGCGTTGCAGTTCCCATTGCTTGCCCACCTCGAGGCACTCGGCGAGAAACGCGCCCTCGTCGAATGATTCGTCGTCGTAGGCGGCCAGCCGGTCGGCGACGATGTGGTAGGCGTCCAGGAACGGACGCAACACCAGGTGCGCCAGCAGCAGGTCGGCCTTCTCCAGGAGCCCCCGCACGTCGGCGGCGCTGGCGGCCTTGCTGGTGTCTTCCACCCGCCCAATCAGCCGCACCTCGTCGGCGAGCTCCTTTTCGAACTGGGCGCGCGCCGAGAACAGGAACTCGAACTTCAGCAACTCGCGCAGGGCCAGCGCCTCGTCGCGCACGGCCGACGGCAACACCAAGCCCTCGACCGAGGCCTCGGCGTCTTCGACGGCGGCCAGCAACGCCGTCTCGGCGATCGCGCGGTCGACCACGATGTGGATGGCGGCGTTGCGGTAGAACGCCGCGACCAGATGCCGGTCTTCGCCGATGCCCCAGACGGGTTCGGTGCCCGCGTCGTACACGCTGACCACGCCCGAGGCCACCAGCTGGTGCAGCGTCCAGCGGATCGTCGAGCGGTTCGTCAGGTCGGCGGCGCCGGCCACCGTCCAGTTCCGCGCGGCGATGTAGCTCGCCAGCGGTCGCACGGTGGCCAGCACCTCGCTGATGGACAGCGACCGGTCGGCGCCCAGCAGGGCCAGGCTCACCACCGCGGTCGGGGTGACCGGGGTGGCGCGGTTGATCCGGTGCTCGACGTCCAGCGCGATGCGCTCGATCTCGGTGCCCGTCTGAGACTCCTCGGCGCGCAGCTCCTCGAGGCGCTTGCGCAGCGGCAGCGGTTCACCGAAGTCCAGGTAGGCCCGGCCGAGCCGCTCGCCCTGCTGGCGCGCCAGCCGGATCAGGAAACGGAAATCCTCGGGCCGCTTCGTCGCGCCGTAGGCCTCGGTGGTCATCGCCTCGACCTCGTGCAGCTGGTCGTACACGATCGAGGTGGGCACCAAATACACCTCGGGGCCGTCGATTTCGTCGACGGCGTCGCTGATGTAGCGCAGGATGCCGTACACCGGCGGCCGCAGCTTGCCGGTCCGGGTGCGCCCGCCCTCGATCGACCAGGTGAGGTTGGCGTGGTTCTGCACCAGCTGAGCGGCGTAGGCGCGCAGCACGAAGCGGTACACCGGAATGTCTTTGGTCTGGCGCCGGATGAAGATGGTGCCGGTGCGCTTGGCCCACGCCCCCATCGGGAAGAAGTTCAGGTTGGCCCCGCCGAAAGTCAGCGCGGGCGAGAGCCGGTTGGCCTGAATCACTTCCGGCAGCAACAGGCCATCCAGGTAGGAGCGGTGCGAAAAGGCAAACGCCAGTGTGGCTTTGCGATCCAGCCTGCGCAGCTGCGCGATCTGGTCCTCGTCGACCAGCACGTCGTAGGCCCGCATCAGCCAGCAGCTGAAGCTGCGCCATCCCCGCACCGCCCGCTCGTCCAGCGAGGGCGCCATCTCCCGCAGGTAGCTGGCGGCCTCGGCGCGCACGTCGGCCAGGTCGCGCCCGAGCTCGTCGGCCAGCCCGCGCAGCCGCTCGTCGTACCACGGCGCCGCGAGCAACTGGGCGACCTCCGCCGGGTCGGTCGGCAGCGGCGTCGTCGACTCCGCGACTAATCCGGTGCGCTGCAGCAGCTTTCGTGCGCCGGCTCGGCCAAATTCACGGGCGGTCGACCCCGGCCCCCCGCTCATGCCGGCTGCACCGTCGCGGCCGAAGGCTCGTGCACGTCCGGGTGCAGCTCGGGCGCGTAGAGTTCCTCGATCTCGGTCGCGTACTTCGACAGGATCGGCTTGCGCTTGAGCTTCATGGTCAGCGTGATCTCGTCGCCGCCGGGCTCCCACAGCGATGGCAGGATGCGGAAGCGCTTGATCTGTTCCACCCGGGACAGTTTGGCGTTGCCCTCGGCCACGCCCGCGGCGATCCGGGCGATGACGTCGGGGTGGGCGGCCAGCGCCGCGGGTGACGCGTCGGCCAGGCCGTGCTGGGCCGCGTATGGAGCGACCGATTCGGCGTCGAAGACCATCAGCGCGGCGTTGTAGGGCCGACCGTCGCCGATGGTGATCATCACGCCGACCATCGGGCAGGCGGCCAGGACGGTGGTCTCAATGTTGGCCGGCGACATGTTCTTTCCGGCCGCGTTGATGATCAGCTCCTTCTTGCGGTCGATGATCCGCAGATAGCCGTCGTCGTCGACCTCCATGATGTCGCCGGTGTGCAACCAGCCGTCGGCATCGATCGCCTCCGCGGTCTTGGCGGGCTCCTTGCGATACCCCTTCATCACCAGCGGACCGCGCACCAGAAACTCGCCGTCGTCGGCGACCTTGCCCTCGAGCCCGGGAAGCAGCTTGCCGACGGTGCCCAGGCGCGCGTCGCGGGGGTGGCTGACGCTGGCGACGCAGCTGAGCTCCGACATCCCCCACACCTCGGCGATCGGAACACCCAGACCGAGGAAGAACGCCAGCGTCTCCTTGGGGATGGGCGCCGCCCCCGAAACCGCCCAGCGCAGTTCACCGAAGCCCAGCCGCTCGCGCAGCTTGGACAGCACCAGCTCGTCGGCCTGGGCCCATTCGGCGGCCAGCTCGTCGGCGATCGGCTCACCGGCCAGCAGGGCAGCGCCGCGCTTGGCGGCCACCGACATCGCCCACCGCAGCGCCTGACGCTTGACCTCGTCCGCCTCGTTGTCGATCGCGAATTCGATTCCGGCCTTGAGCTTTTCCCACACGCGGGGCACCCCGCCCCACACCGTGGGCCGCACGTCGGCCAGCGCGGCGGCGATGGCGCGGACGTCGGAGACGACCGTCACCTGGGCGCCGAACACCTCCAGGCCGTACAGGCCCATCACCCGGTCGGCGATGTGGGCCGTCGGGAGGTAGGAGGTGACCCGGTCGCCGAACTGCGACGGGAGGACGGCGTTGAGGGCGTAGGCCTCGAAAAGCAGGTTGGCGTGGGTCATTTCGACGCCCTTGGGGTTTCCGGTGGTCCCGGAGGTGTAGATGAGCGTGACGACGTCGTCGGGCCGCACCGCCCGCCAGGTGGCCTCGAAGTCGAAGCCCTCGCGCGCGGCGGCGTACACGTCGTCCACCGAGATCGTGCCCGGCGGCGAACCGTCGATGCAGACGATGTGCTCGATCGGCGCGCCGCTGGCGCGGATGCGGTCGACGTACTGCTCCTCGCAGATCGCGACCTTGGTGCCGGCGTTTTCGAACAGGTACGTCAGCTGCTCGGCGGGCAGCGTGTTGTACACCGAAAACGAAGTGGCGCCCAGGTGTTGGGCGCCGATCTCGAACGGGTAGAACTCGATGCGGTTGGCCATCATCAGCGAGACCGTGTCGCCGCGGCCGACCCCCAGGCCGGCCAGGCCCGCGGCGACCTTGCGCACCTGCGCCGCGAGCTCGGTCCACGTCAGCGTCTGGGTGTCGCCGGGCGTGCGGAGCGCGACGGCGTCCGGATCGATCGACGCGTTGCGTGCAAACGCCTCGCAGAGGGTGACGGGACGCTCGGGTGTCGTCATGTGTGTGAGCGTACGTGCGTGGGTAGTGGCGCGGAACACATCACGCGGTATCGGGGCGCCACAGCTGCAGCGTGCTCGATATGCCGGCGGGCAGCTGCAGCAATTCGATGGGCGTGCCGTCGGGGTCGTGGATGAAGAACATCCGCACCCCGCCGATGTCGACGGGCGGCTCGGCGCGGACGTCGGGATGCCCGCGCCGCACGGCGTCGTAGGTGGCGTCGAGGTCGTCGACGCGGAACGAGACGTTGGTGTAGCCCAGGTGCGGCCCGCTCGGGCATTCGGGGACCTCGCCCAACGACAGCAGTTCGACCATGGCGCCGCCGATCAGCCCGCCGATCATCCGGCCCCGCTGCGTGACCCCGCCGGTCACCGCGGCCAGGCCCGCGCCGTCGAGTTCGATGTCGAACACGACGTCCATGCCCAGCACCGCGGTGTAGAACTCGCGCGACGCCTCGATGTCGGAGACGCCGATGCAGACGTGGGAGAAGTTCTGCACCGCGATGGTGGGCGGCTGGCTCATGGAACTCCTTTGCTCAGGCGGGCAACGCGGTATGAATCCCGCACGTGCATGCGTCGATTGAGGGACACGTGCAGCGCATGCCCCATTCGATCACGGCGCGCGCCCGGGCCAGCGACTCCATCTGCGCGTCGATGGCGGCGAGTTTGGCCTCGGCCAGCGCGCGGCTGGCGGGCCGCCCGGGGGCGTCGTCGGCGAACAGCAGCTGGATCTCCTCCAGCGCGAAGCCGGCCGACTTGCACAGCCGGATGACCTCCAGCCGGGCCAGCACCGAATCGTCGTAGCGACGCTGGCCACCCAGCCGCACCGGCGGCGGCACCAACCCGATCTGTTCGTAGTAGCGCAGCGTGGTCGCGGCGACGCCGGCCTGGCGGGCCACCTCGCCGATGGTCAGCTGTGCGCTCATTCCGGCCTCCTTGACTTAGAGCCAACTCTAAGTCGTTGACTGGGGCCATGCACACACATTCACTCGACGGGCTGGCCGCGGCCCGCTACGCCCTGCTCCGGTCGTTTCGCCGCGACGGCACCCCCGTCGACACCCCGATCTGGTTCGGGTTCGACGGCGACGCATTGCTGTTCCGCACCAAGGTGGGGCCGAAGACGAAGCGGCTGGCCGCGCGCCGCGACGTCGAACTCACCGCGTGCGACTATCGGGGCCGGGTCCGGCCGGGCGCGACGACGGTCGCGGGCCGCGCCACCATCCTCTCGGGCGACGACGCCGAGCGGGCGAATCGCCTCCTGCACCGCCGCTACGGCTGGCAGTGGAACATCGTGCCGCTGCTCAAGATCCCGGGCGTCACCAACGTGCACCGAAACCTGTGCGTGCGCGAGAAGCTGCGGCGTGCACGCGATCGCGGGTTGTGGGCCGACAGCGCGATGGTTCGGGTGGACGTGGCGTCGCCCTAGGCGCGCCGCGATGCACTAGCTGCCGAGGCAGCCGGGGCCCAGCAGCTCCTTGAGGTCGCCCATCAGCGCGGGCGAAGGCGTCACCCGCAGCGAGGCGTCCAGCTCCAGGGTGGTGATCCGGTCTCCGCTGATGAGCCGCAGGTGCACCTGGGCGGTGCCGGGATGGCGCGCCAGCACCTGCTTGAGCGCACTGACCTTGTCGATGGTGCACTGCCGGGTGGGCAGGCTGACCGCGATCGGCCGGTTCGGCTGGGCGTTGGAAAAGTCCGGCACCACAAGCTCATTGGCGATCAGGCTGATGCGGTCGTCACGGATGGCGACCTTCGCGTTGATCAGCACTACCGCGTCGTCGGCGATGTCGGCGCCGTAGGCGGAATACGCGTGGGGGAAGAACATCACCTCGATGCCGCCGGTGAGGTCTTCCAATTGCGCTGACGCCCAGGGCATCCCGTTCTTGTTCACCCGCCGGTTGACCGACGCCAGGATGCCGCCCACGCGCACCTGCGTCTCGTTGGGGACATCGCCGTCCAGGATGGCCGGAATCTGGGTGTCCACCTGGGCGGCCAGCAGGTGCGCCACCCCGTTGAGCGGATGCCCCGACACGTACAGGCCGAGCATCTCGCGCTCCAAGGCCAGCTTGTGCTTGTCCTCCCACTCGTCCTCGGGCACCTTGATGGTGAACACGGAATCCTCGGTGCCGCAGCCGTCGCCGCCGAACAGGTCGAATTGCCCTATCGCCTCGGCCTTCTTGGTGCCCAGCACCGAGTCGACCGCGTCGGTGTGCACCAGGAACAGACCCTTGCGGGCGTGGCTAAGCGAGTCGAACGCGCCCGCCTTGATCAGCGACTCGGTGACCTTCTTGTTGCAGGCCGCGATGTCGATCTTGTTCAGGTAATCCGAGAAATCGGTGAACTTGCCCTTCTCGTTGCGGGTCTTGATCAACGAGCCCACGACGTTGGCCCCGACGTTGCGCACCGCGCCCAGGCCGAAGCGAATGTCCTGGCCGACCGACGCGAAGTTCACCAGGGACTCGTTGACGTCCGGCGGCAACACGGTGATGCCGAGCTTGCGGCAGTCGGCCAGGTAGACCGCGGCCTTGTCCTTGTCGTCGCCCACCGACGTCAGCAGACCGGCCATGTATTCGGCCGGATAGTTGGCCTTCAGGTAGGCGGTCCAGTAGGACACCAGGCCGTAGCCGGCGGCGTGCGACTTGTTGAACGCATACCCGGCGAACGGAAGGATGGTGTCCCACAACGCTTTCACCGCTTTTTCGGAGAAACCGTTGGCGGTCATGCCCTCCTGGAAGCCCTTGTACTCGGCCTCGAGCACCTCGAGCTTCTTCTTGCCCATCGCCTTGCGCAGCGCGTCGGCCTTGCCCATCGTGTAGGAGGCCACCTTCTGGGCGATGAACATGATCTGCTCTTGGTAGACGATCAGGCCGTAAGTCTCCGAAAGGATTTCGCGCAGCGGCTCCTCGAGCTCCGGGTGGATCGGCTTGATCGCCTGCCGGTTGTTCTTGCGGTCGGCGTAGTCATTGTGGGCGTTCATGCCCATCGGGCCCGGACGGTACAGCGCCAGCACGGCGACGATGTCGTTGAACTCGGTGGGCTGCATGCGGCGCAGCAGGTCGCGCATCGGCCCGCCGTCGAGCTGGAACACCCCGAGCGTGTCGCCGCGGCCCAGCAGCTCGTACGTCGGCTTGTCGTCCAGCGGCACCGATTCCAGGTCGAGGTCGATTCCCCTGTTGGCCTTGATGTTTTCCAGCGCGTCGCCGATGATCGTCAGGTTGCGCAGGCCCAGGAAGTCCATCTTCAGCAGGCCGATGGCCTCACACGACGGGTAGTCCCAGCCGGTGATGATGGCCCCGTCCTGCGGCCGCTTCCACAGCGGGATGGCCTCGGTGAGCGGCTCGCTGCTCATGATCACCGCGCAGGCGTGCACGCCGGCGTTGCGGATCAGGCCCTCCAGGCCGCGCGCCGTCTGGTAGATGGTGCGCACGTCGGGATCGGTTTCGATCAGGCCGCGCACCTCGGCGGCCTCCTTGTACCGCTCGTGGTTCGGATCGGTGATGCCGGACAGCGGGATGTCCTTGGCCATGATCGGCGGCGGCAACGCCTTGGTGATCCGGTCGGCGATGGCGAAGCCGGGCTGGCCGTAGTGGATGCGCGCCGAATCCTTCAGCGCGGCTTTGGTTTTGATGGTGCCGAAGGTGATGACCTGCGCCACCCGGTCCTGACCCCACTTGTCGGCCGCGTAGCGCACCATCTCACCGCGGCGACGGTCGTCGAAGTCGATGTCGATGTCGGGTGCCGACGGGCGTTCGGGGTTGAGGAACCGCTCGAACAGCAGCCCGTGCGGAATCGGGTCGATGTTGGTGATGCCCAGCGCGTAGGCGACCAGCGAGCCGGCCGCCGAACCGCGCCCGGGGCCCACCCGGATGTCGACCGACCGGGCGTAGTTGATCAGGTCGGCGACGATGAGGAAGTACGACGGGAAGCCCTTGTCGCAGATGACCTTGATCTCGTATTCGGCGCGGTCGATGTAGTCCTGGCCGACGCCGGACGGAAACCGCCGCCGCAGCCCGGCCATCACCTCGTGGTGCAGCCAGGACGCCTGGTCGTGGCCCTCGGGCACCGGGAAGACCGGCATCCGGTCGCGCGGCGCCCACACGTCGTCGTAGGGCTGCACCCGCTCGGCGATCAGCAGCGTCGAGTCGCAGGCGCCGGGAATCTGGTCGTCCCAGAGCTGGCGCATCTCGGCGGCCGACTTCAGGTAGTAGCCGTCGCCGTCGAACTTGAACCGGTTGGGATCCGACAGGGTCTTGCCGGTCTGCACGCACAACAGCGCCTCGTGGTTGTGGGCGGCGTCGCGGGTGACGTAGTGGCAGTCGTTGGTCGCCAGGGGGCGGATGTCCAGCTTGCGGCCGATCTCGAGCAGCCCCTCGCGCACGCGCTGCTCGATGGACAGCCCGTGGTCCATCAGCTCGAGGAAGTAGTTGTCGGCGCCGAAGATCTCGCGCCACTTGGCGGCCGACTCCAGCGCCTCGCGGTCCTGTCCCAGCCGCAGGCGGGTCTGCACCTCGCCCGACGGGCAGCCGGTGGTGGCGATGATGCCCTCGGCGTGTTCGGCGATGATCTCGGCGTCCATCCGCGACCACTTGCCGAGCTGGCCCTCGAACGACGCCAGCGAGGACAGCTTGAACAGGTTGCGCAGGCCGGTGGCGTTCTCGGCGACCATCGTCAGGTGCGTGTAGGAGCCGCTGCCGGAGACGTCGTCGGACTTTTGGCTGGGGTCGCCCCACAGGATGCGCCGGGTGTCGAAGCGAGAAGCGGGTGCGATGTAGGCCTCGACCCCGATGATCGGCTTGATCCCGGCCTTCGTCGCCGCGTTGTAGAACTCGCTGGCGCCGAACATGTTTCCGTGGTCGGTCATCCCGACCGCGGGCATTCCCAGCCGCTCCACCTCGGCCAGCATCGGCGTGATCTTCGCGGCACCGTCCAGCATCGAGTACTCGGTGTGGTTATGCAGGTGCACGAAGGAGGAGTGGTTCATAGGGACGCCAGTCTAAGACCGCGGACCGACGGGTTTCGGGCGTGTCGCGAAGTGTGTCTGGGTTTGATTCGCGACGGCCCGCCGCGCTAGCCGTATAGCTCGACGAAGTTCTTCAGCGACTTCTGCACGTCCCCCTTGACGGCCCGCGCCGCCGCCGAGCCGACCGGCCCGAACAACGCCCGCCCGCCCAGGTCGAGGCGCAGTCCCAGCGTCGATCCCTCCTGACCGCCCCGCACGGTGAGCGTGACGGCGTACTTGGCGCCGCCCTTGCCCGACCCCGACAACGCGACCTGATGCGGCGGGTCCCAGGTGGTCACCGTCCACGTCACCCGATTGCGGAAGCCCTTGGCGCGGGCCACGCCGACGACTTGGACGCCCTCGCCGAGCACCTCGGGCAGCTCGCTGCGCCACGCCTCGTGCAGCACCAGCCAATCGCCCAGGTCGGAGAGGTCGGCGACGCGGTCCCACATCTCCTGCGGGCTCATCGGTACGTCGGCGGTCAGGTCAACAGCGGCCATGAGCGGAGCCTAACGCCCTCGACCGCCACGCTGGCGTGACGCTCGGCGCTCAATGCCACGCTGGCGTGACGCTCGCAAGCGGGAGGTGCCCCACCCCTCGGTGAATCAGCGGTTGGGCCCCCCGCGGAAGCGGTTACCGATCCGGATCCCCGGCAGCAGCAGGCTGCGCGGGACGAACCTGCCGCCGGTGCTGACCACCTTGGGCACCACCCCGGGCACCACGCTGCGCCGGCCGGCCAGCATCCCGCCGATCGCGGCCTCGGCGACGTCGTGCGGCGAGACCTGCGCGATCGGGATGCTGAACCGCTCGGCGTTGGCGATCTCGGCCCACTCGGTCGGCACCGGGCCGGGGCACAGGCACGTCACCGACACCCCCGTCCCGTGCAGCTCCTCGTGGATGGCCTCGGAGAACGTCTGCACGAAGGCCTTGGTGGCCGAGTAGACCGCCATGTAGGGCACCGGCTGAAAACCGGCGATCGAGGCGATGTTCATCACCGCGCCGGCGCCGCGTTCGACCATGCCGGGCAGGGCCGCGTGGGTGAGCTCCATCAGCGTCAGCGCGTTGAGCGTCACCTCTTCGCTTTCGCGCTCGAGCGGCAGCTCGTGGAAGACCCCGCTGGTGCCGAAACCGGCGCTGTTACACAGGCCGGCGATCGGCTCGGCGCGCAGCCGGTCCGCCAATTTGTTGCGGCCCTTGGCATCGCCGAGGTCCAGCGGCTGCACCTCGACCGCCACCGAGTACTCCTGGCCCACCTCGTTGGCGAGTTCGTCGAGGCGTTCCCGGCGTCGCGCCACCAGCAGCAGCGGGAAGCCGCGGCGGGCCAGCCCGCGGGCCAGCTCGGCGCCGATGCCCGAGGATGCGCCGGTGATGACGACGGTGGTCTGGATGTCGGGTTTCGGAAGGCTCATGATGTCACCAATGTATCCCGCGCGTCGCCCGCACAAACGTCTCGCTGCGCTTGTCGAATTCCGGTGAATCGCTTGACGATTCGTCACCCTTGGCGGCATGGGAGTCGCCGAACATGGCAAACGCGCGGTTGCGCACCCGGTCCATCACCGCCGGGTTCACCGCGTCCGCGACCGCGGCGAACTGGCCGAACGGCGAGCTGGCCCGCCGGGGCCGGTGCACGATCGCGTCCGCGATCACCCCGGCCGCCTGATCCGGCGTCAGCGCCGGGAACTTGTCGTAGAGCGTGGTCGGGCTGATCATCGGGGTGCGCACCAGCGCCATGTGCACGGTGGTGAACTTCACGCCGTCGTTGACGGTTTCGGCCTGCAGGGAATCACACAGGCTGTCCAGGGCGGACTTGCTGGCGATGTATGCGCCGAAGCGCGGCGCGCGGGTCTGCACACCCACCGAGGAGACGTTGACGATGTGCCCGAAGCCGCGCTCCCGCATCCCGGGGATGAACTTCAGGATGAGCTGGACCGCGCCCAGGTAGTTCAGCTGCATCGTCCGCTGATAGTCGTGGATGCGGTCGTAGGAGAGCTCCAGCGAGCGCCGGATGGACCGCCCGGCGTTGTTGATCAGGATGTCGACGCGCCCGAGGTCGCCGAGCACCTGGTCGGCCATCGCGGCGATCGCGTCCATGTCGGACAGGTCGCACGGGTAGACGTGCGCGCTGCCGCCGCCGTCGCGGATCTCGTCGGCCACCTTCTCCAGGTTTTCCCGGGTGCGGGCCACCAGCACCACCTCGCCGCCCGCTTCGGCGATCTTCTTCGCGGCGGCCTCGCCGATGCCCGACGATCCCCCCGTGATCAGGACGATCTTGCCGCCGACGGCCTCGTCGAGCGTGCGGCCCTGCACCGCGTCGAGCAGATTCCTCAGATAAAACGGTCGATAGCGCCCCGCCGAGTTCGGGGTGTTGACGATGTGCGACATCGCCGCGATCGGCTTCTCGACCAAGTTCGCGAGCGGCTTTTCGACCAAGCTCGTTAAGTCACCAAGATTCATCGGCTTTCGCTCCTGATGGTGTCGGCCCCCCAATGGCAGCTGGACTGCCCGATGACCACGACCGCCTGGTGGGGCTGTGTGATTGATGTGACGTGAGTCATTAACCCAACCTAGGACATCATCGACGCGACCCGGTGCGGATTTCCGGCATGTAAAGCGCCCGACCGCCTCACGCCTCGGTCGGCGCGGGCGTCAAAAGCGGGCAATCCGCTTGTTACGCAAAGACATCCGTGCGTGATTGCCAACTAACTGCGGGGCAACGCCGAGATGTTCCAATCCAACTTATGAAAATTCTGGCACGCTTCCGCACCCCGTCGGTCACCGTCTACGACCGGATCGGCGGGCACGAGGCGATCGAAGTCGTGGTCGAGGACTTCTACGTTCGAGTTCTCGCCGACGACCAGCTCGCGGGCTTCTTCAGCGGGACGAACATGAGCCGCCTCAAGGGCAAACAGGTGGAGTTCTTCGCCGCCGCCCTCGGCGGGCCCGAGCCCTACACCGGCGCGCCGATGAAGCAGGTGCATCAGGGGCGCGGGATCACGATGCACCACTTCAACCTGGTGGCCGGGCACCTGTCCGACGCGCTGGCCGCGGCCGGGGTCGACGCCGCAACGGTGACCGCGATCATCGGCGCGATCGCACCGCTGGCGCCCGAGATCGCATCGGGCGAGGCCAACAGGGCCACCGTCTGACCGTCTCGCGGCGTGTCGCACACCGGTGGGCGGCCCGCAGCGGGTAGTCAGCACGTATGCGACTGCTCGCCGCCGTCATCGCGGCACTGGTGCTGGGCGCCTGCGGCGCGAAGACGGATCCGCCGCCGGCCAGCACCACCCCGGCGAGCACGGCCAGCACTCCCCCGACCGCGGCGGCGCTGGACTGCGCGCACCCGGGCAACGCGGCCCAGCAGTCGGTGTGCGCCGACCCGCAACTGACCGACCTCGACCACCGCCTGCAGGCGGCGTATCAGCAGGCGTTGACCCGGCCCGGTGCCGACCAGGGGGCGCTGACGGCCGCGCAGAACGGCTGGGCGACCGCCCGCGACGGTTGCGCACAGAACCCCGAGATGCGCACCTGCCTGGTCGAGGCCTACCAGACGCGGCTGGTGCAGTTGGCCATCGCCGACCCGGGCACCCTGAGCCCGCCCGTGGTCACCTACCAGTGCCCCGCCGACGCGGGTCCGCTGACCGCGCAGTTCTACAACGACACCGACCCGCCCGCGGCGGTGCTCAACTGGAAGGGCAACCAGCAGATCCTCTTCCTCGAACCGTCAGGCAGCGGCGCCCGGTACGGCCGGCAGGGTTTCCAGTACTGGGAACACCAGGGCGAGGTCAGGCTCGACATGAACGGCACCAAGTTCGTCTGCCGCACGCCGTGAAGAGTGCCTAGCATGCTCGACATGACCCGCACCTTCGACGACTTGGTGGCGGAGGCCGACTCAGCGCCGGTCGACGGTTGGGATTTCTCCTGGCTGGACGGGCGGGCCAGCGAGGAACGCCCGTCGTGGGGTTACCAGCGCCAGATGAGCCGGCGCCTGGCGAGCGCCTCCGCCGCGTGCGACCTCGACACCGGCGGCGGCGAGGTGCTCGCGGGGGCCGAGCGGTTTCCGCCCGCGATGGCGGCGACGGAATCCTGGCCACCCAACGCCGCCCTGGCCACCCAGCGCCTGCATCCCCGCGGCGTGGTGGTCGTGCTCACCGGCGACGAGCCGCGGCTCCCGTTCGCCGATTCGGCTTTCGACCTGGTGACCAGCCGGCACCCCATCGAGGTGCGATGGCTCGAGATCGCCCGGGTACTGCGGCCGGGCGGGACCTACTTCGCCCAGCAGATCGGCCCCGCCACGATGGCCGAGCTCGTCGAACACTTCATCGGGCCGCAGCCGCAGAAGTGGGCCGAGTTGCACCCCGACGTCCAGCGCGCCGAGGCCGAGGCCGCCGGGATGCAGGTGGTCGACATGCGCATGGAGCGGATGCGCGCCGAGTTCTTCGACGTCGGCGCCGTTATCTACTTCCTGCGCAAGGTGATTTGGACGGTGCCGGACTTCACGGTCGACGCCCACCGCGAGCGGCTGCGCGAACTGCACGAGCGCATCCAGGCAGACGGGCCCTTCGTCGCGCACTCGGTGCGCCTGCTCGTCGAGGCGCGCAAGCCGGCCGAGTGATCGCAAGCGCGGCGAAGCCCTAGCGCTGGGGGCACCCCTCAGCGAAGCTTGGGGGACGGGTCGGCGACCATCAGAATGATCAGCCCTCACCGCGCAGCACGTCCAGCGCGTGCTGCAGGTCGGGCGGGTAGGGGCTGACGATCTCCATCCGCCGGCCATCGGCCGGGTGGGCGAACGACAGCGAGCGTGCGTGCAGCCATTGCCTTTGGAGCCCAAGTCTTTTCGCCAGTTTCGGATCGGCCCCGTAGACCAGGTCGCCGCAGCACGGGTGATGCAGCGCCGAGAAGTGCACCCGGATCTGGTGCGTGCGGCCGGTTTCCAGGTGCACGTCCAACAGGCTCGCCGCGACGAACGCCTCGATCGTGTCGTAATGGGTCAGGCTGTGCCGGCCGTCGGTCGTCACCGCGAACTTCCATTCGCCGCCGCGGTGCCGCCCGATCGGCGCGTCGATAGTCCCGCTGGACGGATCCGGATGTCCTTGCACCAGAGCTTGATAGCGCTTGTCGACCGTGCGCTGCTTGAACGCGCGCTTGAGGACGGTGTAGGCCCGCTCGGACAGCGCCACCACCATCACCCCGGAGGTGCCGACGTCGAGGCGATGCACGATGCCCTGCCGCTCGGGCACGCCGGACGTGCTGATGCGGTAACCGGCGGCGGCCAGTCCGCCGAGCACCGTCGGCCCACTCCAGCCCACCGACGCGTGCGCGGCCACCGCGGCGGGCTTGTCGACCGCGACGATGTCGTCGTCGGAATACAGGATCGTCATGCCCTCGATGTCGACGGGCGTGTTCTCCACCGGCGGCGGGGCCTCGGGCAGGCGCACCTGCAGCCACGCGCCGCCGGTCAGCCGGTCGGACTTGCCCGCCTGCACGCCGTCCAGCTCCACACCGCCGTCCTCGGCCAGGGCCGCGGCGGCGCTGCGGGACAGCCCGAGGAGGCGGGCCAGCCCCGCGTCCACGCGCATGCCCGCCAGCCCTTCGGGGACCGGCATCGAGCGATCCGTCAACGCTGGCCGGCCCTTCGCCTGCCCACGGTGTCGAAGTCGTAGCCGAAGATCGACAGCACCACCAGAAGGATCGCGCCGCCCACCACCGACGGGTCGGCGACGTTGAACACCGGCCACCAGCCGACCGACAGGAAGTCGACGACATGGCCGCGCAGCGGCCCGGGCGCGCGGAAGAAGCGGTCGACCAGGTTGCCCATGGCGCCGCCGAGGATCATCCCGAGCCCGACCGCCCACCAGGGCGACACCAGCCGGCGCCCCATCCAGAAGATGCCGACCACGACGCCGGTCGCAATCAGGGTCAGCACCCAGGTGTAGCCGGTCGCCATCGAGAACGCCGCCCCGGAATTGCGCACCAGCGTCCAGGTCACCGTGTCGCCGATGATGGGCACCGGCTGACCGGGCGGCAGCAGCTTGACGGCGAGCACCTTGGTCACGATGTCCAGGGCCAACACGATCGCCGCGACCGACAGCAGCAGCCGCAGCCGCCGCGCCGGGCGCTCCGGCTCGGTGGTCGTGGCGTCCTCGGCCTGCTCGGTCGATGTCACGGGCTCAGGTTCCTCGGGCACTCTCACATCATCCCCCAATGGGCACGCGGGCCGACCGGTGTTCGCGGTCGGCGTGCGCGATGATTCCACCATGGGCCGGCTCACCGTCATCGCCACCGGAGGCACGATATCGACTCACACCGGCGCGGACGGCGTGCACCGGCCGTCGTACGGCGCGGCCGATCTGGCGGCCGGTCTCGACGTGGACGTCGTCGACGTGCTGGCGGTGGACAGCTCCCAGCTGGTGCCCGCCGACTGGGACCGGATCCGCGGGGCCGTGCGGTCGGCCGTCGACGGCGGCGCCGACGGCGTGGTGGTCACCCATGGCACCGACACCATGGAGGAGAGCGCGCTCTGGCTCGAGCTCACCCATGACGGTGACGTCCCCGTGGTCCTCACCGGCGCCATGCGCAGCGCCGACGCCCCCGACGCCGACGGGCCGGCCAACCTGCGCGCCGCCCTCGCCGTCGCGGGCAGCCCCGGCGCCCGCGGCCTGGGTGTCCTGCTGTGCTTCGCCGGCCGGGTGCTGCAGCCGCTGGGGCTGACCAAGGTGGCGACCAACGACCTGAGCGGCTTCGCCGGTGAGCTGATCGGCACGGTGAACGGCGGGGTGACGCTGGCCGGCACGAAGACGCGGCCCCAGCTCGGCGCGCTGAGCGCCAAGGCGGCCCCGCGGGTCGACATCGTCGCCGCCTATCTGGGCAGCGATGGCGTGGCCCTGGACGCGTGCGTGGCCGCCGGGGCGCGGGGCGTGGTGCTCGAGGCGCTGGGTTCGGGCAACGCGGGCGACGCGGTGGTCGACGCGGTGGCCCGCCATTGCCGCGCCGGGGTGGCCGTCGCGGTGTCCACCCGCGTCCCGGGCGGCCGGGTCGGCGCGAGCTACGGGCCCGGGCACGCCATGGCGGCCGCCGGCGCGGTGATGGTGCCCCGGCTGCGACCGCCCCAGGCCCGGGTGCTGATGATGGCCGCGCTGGCGGCGGGGCTACCGGTCGGCGACGTCGTCGCCCGGTGGGGCTGAGACCTCGTCAACCTGCAGCTTCCCCAGGTAATCCGGCCAGTCCAGGGAATCGACCGGGTTGGCCTTGACCAGCTCGGCGGTGTCGGCCGGGAACGTGCGGGCCGGGCCAGGGCCCGTGCTGCGGGTCTCGAAGCGCGCCGTGACGACGCCGTGGCCCGCGCCCTGCACCCAGCCGTGCCCGAGGTCGGGGTGCGCGACGTCGTCGCCCACCCGCCACCCGGAATCGTCGGGTGCCGGCGCGAACATCGCCTCGGTCGCCGTCGCCACCGTTTCCGCGGAGTGGCCCTCGGAGGCCTCCCCCGCCAGGTCCAGGTCCGGGAACAGCGACTCCTGGCGCACGTCGCTCAACCCCGAAAAGCCAACGCCCAGAAGGCGAATGGGCCCGATCTCGCGGGGGTCGAGCAACAGCCGCCGGGCCACCGCGACCAGAGCGCCGGGCTCGGTCGTCGCGTACGGCAGCGTGGCCGAGCGGGTCAGGATGCTCATGTCGGACTTCTTCAGCTTCACCGTGACGGTGCGGGCGCCGCGGCCGTCGCGGAGCAGCCGCTGATGCGCGTGCTCGGCGATCGGGTCGATCGCCTCCCGAAGCTGCTCCAGGCTGGTCAGGTCGACGGCAAACGTGGACTCGGAGCTGATCTGCTTGGCCTCGGCGCGCTCGGCCACGGGGCGGTCGTCGATGCCGCGGGCCAGCCGGTGCAGCGCCGGCCCGATCGTCGCGCCCAGGATGTTCGCGGCCTCGGCGTCGGTCAGCGCGGCCAGCTGGCCGATGGTTTCGATGCCCAGCCGATTGAGCTTCTCCTCGGCGACCGGGCCGATGCCCCACAGCCGCCGCACCGGCAAAGCGCCCAGCAGCGCCCGCTCCTCGGCGCGGCCGACCACCCGAATGCCGTCGGGCTTCGCCAGCCCGGACGCGA